>DAOLNV010000010.1:61373-107615 GCA_035416745.1 Candidatus Hydrogenedentota bacterium
ACGGCGTGTGGCGCGAAAAGCCGAAAGTTCGGCGGTAAGAACGCGCAGGCAAGACGTCGTCCCGCCCAAATCTCCGCAGTACCAGGGGGCTGGAGTGTGTGCTGCGGCTGGGCGTTCAGGCGTTTTCCGCGATTGAAAGGCAGAGTTGGATTACTATGGATCATGAAGAATCCATGGGTTCCGCGTTTGCGGCGACTTCCGTCGAGAACTGTTACCAGTGCGGCAAATGCACGGCGGGCTGCCCGGCCTCGGATGAAATGGACTTCATGCCGAACCAAATCCTGCGCCTGGTGCAAACGGACGACGTCGACAGGGCCATGCGGTCGCGGGCGATCTGGCTGTGTGTTTCCTGCCTGACCTGCACGACACGATGTCCCCAGTCCGTGGATTGCGCCGGCGTGATGGACGTCCTCCGCGAGATGGCCGCCGAACAGAAAACGGTACCAGCTGACGTGCAGCGGGTCCTGGTGTTCCAGCGGGCTTTCCTCGACAACATACGCCGGCACGGCCGGACCAATGAAGTCGAACTTATCATGCAATTCAAGACCCTTGGATTTCTCAAAGATCGCAATATCCGGCTTTTGATGAAGGACGCGCTGTTGGCGCCCAAGCTCATGCAGCGGGGTAAGTTCCATCTGCGGGGCGAATCGGTGCGGGACCGTGCGGTGGTGCGGCGCATCTTCGACCGGTGCATGCCGAACGCTGGCAAGGCCCGCATGGCCGCCGCGGATGAGGGCAGCGGGTCCGAGGAGGCCGTCTGATGATGGAGTTTGGGTACTACCCCGGTTGCGCGCTTCACGGCTCATCCAACGATTATGAGCAATCGGTACAGGCATGCTTGAAACCCCTGGGCGTCGGTCTAAAGGAGCTCGACGACTGGCTCTGTTGTGGCGCGACGGCCGCCCACACGTTGAACCACATGCTGGCCGTGTCCCTGCCCGCGCGAAATCTGGCCTTGGCCGAGCGGGACGGCTTCGCCGACGTGTTCGCGCCCTGCCCGATGTGCTCGATGGAGCTCATCAAGGTAAACCGGGCCTTGGACGGGAATCCCGAGTTGCGCAAGCGGGTCTCCGAGATTGTCGAGCTGCCGGTCGAGGGGAAAACGCAGATTCTCAATCTTATCCAGGTTTTTCAAAAGATTGGCGTGGACCAGATTCGCGCGGCGGTGAAAAAGCCGCTCAGCCATGTTAAGGCGGCCTGCTATTATGGCTGTCTTTTGACCAGGCCCCCCGATACGCTTCAGTTTGACGACCCCGAACATCCCCGTTCGATGGAGACGGTGCTCGAAGCGTTGGGCGCATCTACCGTCGCGTGGAATTACGCCACGGAATGTTGCGGGGCGGGATTGACGATGGCGCGCGAGGAGTTGGTGTGCGAACTGTCGCACCGGATCCTGACTAACGCAGCGGCGCACGGGGCCAATTGCCTCGTGGTAGCCTGTCCGATGTGCCATACCAATCTGGACATGAAACAGGCGGACATCGACCGTCGCTACGGCGTGCACCACGACATGGTGGTCTATTACCTCTCTGACTTGGTAGGAATGGCGCTGGGCGTGGACGAAACCGAGCTCGGCGTGAACAAGCATTTCGTCGTGAGACAAGCAGGGCAACCGTTGGAAAGCGGGGCAACGCAGACCGCGGAGATGCAATAGAACTATGGGCAGAATCGGCGTATTCATTTGCTGGTGCGGCGAGAACATCGCGCGCGCGTTCGACATGGACGAGCTGACCGAGGCCGTGGCCGAAATCCCGGGCGTTCGGTGTGCGATAGACTACAAGTACATGTGTTCCGAGCCTGGCCAGGCGCTCATCCGCGAGAAAATCCGTTCGGAGAAGCTCGAAGCCATCGTGGTGGCCTCCTGTTCGCCTCACATGCATCTGAAGACCTTCCGGGCGGCTGCGCAGGCGGCCGGGCTGAATCCGTACCTCGTCGAGATGGCTAACATCCGCGAGCAGTGCTCCTGGGTGCACGAGCCGTACGAGGACGAGACGGTCGCCAAAGCCGTCTCCATTATCCGCATGACCGTGCAGAAGGTTCTGCGCAACCGCGCGCTCGAACCCATCCATGTTCCGCTGACGAAGCGGGCGCTCGTTGTTGGCGGCGGGGTGGCCGGTATTCAGGCTTCGCTGGACCTCGCGGATTCCGGGTACGAAGTGGTTCTGGTCGAGCGTGAACCCTCGATCGGCGGGAAAATGGCGGGTCTCTCGGAGACGTTCCCCACCCTGGACTGCTCCCAGTGCATCCTGACCCCGCGGATGGTCGAGGTGGGCCAGCATCCCAATATCCGGCTGTACACCTATTCGGAGGTCGAGTCCGTCGAAGGGTTTGTCGGCAATTTCACGATAACCATCCGTCAAAAAGCGCGTTACGTCGACATCGCGAAGTGCACGGGCTGCCTCGAATGCTGGAACCGGTGCCCATCCAGAGAAGCCCCGAGCGAATTCGATTACGGTCTGACCAAACGCAAGGCGATCTACGTGCCGTTTCCTCAGGCGGTCCCGGCGCGCCCCATCATCGATCTCAACTCGTGCGCCAAGTTCCTGCGAAATGAATGCGGCACGTGCCTCAAAGTATGCGAGGCCAAGGCCATCAACTTCGACGACCAGGACAAGGTCGTCACGGAGCAGGTCGGCGCCATCGTAGTCGCCACCGGCTACCGGATGTACGACATCGGCCGCGAGCAGGAGAACGCCAAGTACACGGGGTACGGCGAATACGGTTACGGCCAGTACAAGGACGTGATTGACTCGCTCCAGTTCGAGCGTCTGCTGTCCGCTTCGGGTCCGACCGGGGGCGAGGTGAAACGGCCCTCGGACGGGGCAGTCCCGAAGAAGGTGGTGTTCATCGCCTGCGTAGGTTCGCGCGACAACGCCAAGGGTATCCCCTACTGCTCGAAGATTTGTTGCATGTACACGGCCAAGCACACGATGCTTTACAAGCACAAGGTGCACGACGGCCAGGCGTACGTGTTCTATATGGACATTCGCGCGGGCGGCAAGGGATATGAGGAATTCGTGCGGCGCGCCATCGAGAAGGATGGCGCTCGGTACTACCGGGGCCGCGTCTCCAAGATCACCGAGGAGAACGGCAAACTCATCGTACGCGGCGCCGACACGCTGACCGGCGCGCCCGTGGCCGTCGAGGCCGACCTGGTCGTGCTGGCCGCCGCGATGCGCCCCGCAATCGGAGTGTTGGAACTCGCGCAGAAGATCAAGCTCGGGTATGACGAGTTCGGGTTCCTGTCCGAGTCCCACCCGAAACTTCGGCCCGTGGAGACCAACACGGCCGGCGTTTATATCTGCGGCGCGTGCCATGCGCCGAAGGACATTCCCGAAGCCGTCGCCCAAGCTTCGGCGGCGGCAGGAAAGGTCCAGGTCCTGTTCTCGAAGGGCGAACTGACCCGCGAGCCCGAGGTCGCGTCCGTCAACGAACAGGCGTGCGCCGCGTGTTTCGCGTGCGTCCGGACGTGCCCGTATCTCGCCATCGATAAGGCCGAGATCCGGGATCGCCAAGGCAATCTGCTCAAGATGACGGCGCGCGTCAACCCAAGCTTGTGCATGGGGTGCGGGACCTGCGTGGCCGTATGCCCGTCCAAGAGCGTCGACCTCGAAGGGTTCAGCGAGGAGCAGATCTACGAAATGGTGAACGGCTTGATATGAGCGAAGATTTCGAACCCAAGATCGTAGCGTTCGTGTGCAATTGGTGCACGTACCTTGCCGCGGACCTTGCCGGCACCAACCGCCTCGAGTATCCGCCGAACGTCCGTATCCTCCGGCTGCCGTGTACGGGCCGGGTGGACTTCAACCTCATCATCAAAGCGCTCGAAATGGGCGCGGACGCCGTGGTGGTGTCGGGCTGCCACCCGGGCGACTGCCATTACACGGCGGGAAACTACCACGCGCGGCGGAGGTGGATTCTATTTCGCGAGCTTCTTGAAACAATGGGCGTCGAGACGGACCGAATCTTCTTCTCGTGGATTTCGGCCGCGGAAAGCAAGAAGTGGCAGCAGATGATAACGGAGATTACGGACCAGATCCGCGAGATGGGTCCGTATCAGGCATATCACGAGATTTCTGAGGCAACGGCATGATAGGGCAATTACGCGACAAGTGCCGGCGTCTTCTGCAGGACGGCGCCGTTCAGGTAGTCATCGGGTACGGCGGCGCGAGCACTCCGGATGGAATGCCGCATCCGATCTTCGTGAGGCGGCCGGACGATGTGGACAAGCTCGTGTGGAATGACCGGTGCATGTCGAACCTGACCACCTACCTGACGCGGGACGCCGTCAAGGCCCTCGGCAAGCCCGCCATCGTGGTCAAGGGCTGCGACGCGCGTGCCCTGGTCGTACTCGAACAGGAGTGCCAGATCGACCGTTCCGCCATGCACGTTATCGGCATGGCGTGCGCGGGCGTCGGCAGCCCAAGGGCGCCGAAGTGCGCCTCCTGCGACGTCCACGTGCCGGCCCTGGCGGACGAGGTCATCGGGGAAGCGCCTGAGACGACGGGGCCGGCGGACTCGCCGTACTCCGAACTCGAGGAGTTTCTCAAGAAGAGCACCGTCGAACGGTTTGCTTACTGGCGCGAGGAAACAGCGCGCTGCATCCGGTGTTACGCCTGCCGCGAGGTCTGTCCCACGTGCTATTGCCGGCGCTGCATCGTGGACAAGAACCGGCCCACGTGCATTGAGACCTCGGCGACGGTCAAGGCCAATTTCGCATGGCATGTGACGCGGGCGTTTCACCAGGCCGGGCGCTGCACGGGATGCGGCGAATGCACAAGAGCCTGCCCGGTCGGCATCAATATGAGGCTGCTGAACCAGTCGCTGGCCCGGGCGGCTGAAGAGCATTTCAGCTACCGCGCGGGCACGGACCGCGAAACCCCGCCCATCATCGGCGCTTATGGCCTCGAAGACAAGGAGAGTTTCATCCGGTGAGTGAAATGATCGCCCAAGAGGCCCTTCCGGGGCTGGTAGACAAATGGCTCGCCCAGGGCAAGCGCGTAGCTGGTCCGAGCGTGGTCAAGCCAGGCTATTGCTTATACGTCGAGCTGGAATCTTCGGCGCAACTTGCCCTCGAAGGGTTCGTTCGCCCGCGGAATTCGATCAAAGAGTTCGTATTTCCGCGTCACGAGACGGTCTGCCGGTATCATTTCAGCGGACACACCGTCGAGACCGAGGACTGCGACCCGCCGCAATCGGAGCAAGTGATTGTAGGCGCCCGCCCCTGCGACGCGGCCGCCTTGCCCATCCTCGACCACCTGTTTACGTGGGATTACGAAGACAAGTTCTATACCGAACGCCGTAAGGCGACCACCGTTGTCACGCTGGCATGCCAGACCCACGACGACGAGTGCTTCTGCACGTCGCTGGACCTCGGTCCCGCCGCCGAACAGGGCTCGGACGTCCTTCTCCTGGCGATGCCGGGCGGATACGAAGTGCGTTGCCTGACTGACAAGGGCAAGGCCCTTTTCGCAGGAGAGACCCGGACTGCCGAACAGGCTGCCGTTGTGCCGCCCGGTCCCCCAGTTACGGTAACGCCCGAGACCGTCATGACCTACTTGCAGGCAAGCTATGACGACCCGATGTGGATCGACCTGGCGTTGCGGTGTCTCGGGTGCGGGGCGTGCGCGTATACCTGCCCGACCTGCCATTGCTTCGACATCGTGGACGAGGGCACCGCCGCGGGCGGCTGCCGGGTCAAGAATTGGGACTGTTGCCAGTTTGCCATGTTCACCCAGCATGCTTCCGGACACAATCCGCGGCCCGGGCAGTCGCAGCGCCAGAGGCAGCGTATTCAGCACAAGTTTCGCATCTATCCGGAGAAGTTCGGCGTGATGCTTTGCACGGGGTGCGGCAACTGCGCGCGAAACTGTCCGGTTGGTCTGGGCGTGTTGAGCACCCTGAAAGAGGCTGCGGGCCACGGCCCGGTCGAGGTTGGGTCATGAATAACATCTATATGCCGGACCTGATGGAAGTCGTCGAGGTGCAGCAGCACACCCCGGACGTCAAATCCGTGAAGATCAAGTTCCAGGACCCCGCGCTCGCGGAATCGTTTACATTTCGCGTCGGACAATTTGGCATGTTCTCGGTATTCGGGGCCGGCGAGTCCACGTTCAATATCTGTTCCAGCTCGAACTGGAAGGGCTTCCTCGAATTCTGCTTCCGCAAGACCGGGAAAGTCACCGAATCACTCTGGCAGGCAGACGAGGGCGACATGATCGGGTTCCGCGGTCCCTACGGCAACAGCTATCCGATGGAAGAGTGGGAAGGCAAGAACCTGATCTTCATAGGCGGCGGGATCGCGATGCCGCCCATTCGGTGCGCCGTGTGGTACGCGCTTGAAAACCGCGCCAAGTACGGCAATATCACGGTGCTGTACGGCGCCCGGACCGTCAAGGACCTCGTCTATGCCGATGAACTCGACAAATGGGCGGAGCAGGAGCGCGTCCGTGTGATACGCTGCGTGGACCCGGGCGGCGAGACCCCCGAATGGAAGGGCGAGGTCGGTCTGATCCCGCACGTTCTCGAGCGCGCCGGCGTATCCGCCGAAAACAGCGTTGCCCTGGTGATCGGCCCTCCCATCATGATCAAATTCACCCTGCCCGTCCTCGATAAGATGGGCCTGGCCAAGGCTGACGTGTATACAAGCCTCGAAAACCGCATGAAATGTGGCATCGGCAAATGTGGCCGGTGTAACTGCGGCCCCGTCTACGTCTGCAAAGAAGGCCCGGTCTTTTCCTTCGAACAACTCAGCCGCCTCCCCGTGGATTACTGACCCCGCGGCGCTAAAGCACTCATCCGGCGCGCAATCCCATACACCGGCGGCTGCGGGACCCGTAACAGTCGCGCACGTTGCGGCAGACGTCATTGGGTTGATGAATTGCGGCTTCGCATTCCGTCATAATGGCGACAGGCATGAAACCCGTTCAAAGGAGTGTCATGACATGAGAGGTATTTCTGTGTCAATCGTCTATGGTCTCGCCCTCTGTTCCCCCCTCGCGGCGCAGAATGCAGCCTTCGCTGACGCCGTCATGGCAAGCCCGGACGAACTTGCCGCTTTCGCCGCATGGGCCGCGGACGTGTTTGGCGACGCAGCCCTGGACTCGAACGCGCCCCCGAAAGTCGCTCTTGAATTGAAAAAACAGGACTTCAGCGAACTGCATTTCCGCCTCTCCTGCGTCGACACTCCCCTGCGCATCGGCGACCAGGGTTTCGAACACGGCCTGGGCACCCACGCCAACAGCGAAATCATAGCATCGGTTCCCGAGAAAGCGGTCCGCTTCGAGGCCATGGTCGGCATTGACAACAACGCCGACACGGGGGGACAACGAGGTAGCGGGGTGTTTATCGTCGAGTTCGGCGGCCAGGAAGCCGTCCGGACGCCTGTCGTGCGCGGCGGCGAGGCGCCTGTTCCCGTGGCGTTCGACGTGCCCGCAGGAACGAACTCCCTGACCCTCAAGGCCGACACGACCGAGGACGGTCCCGCACATGATCAGGCCGACTGGGCAGATGCGCGCTACATCCTCGCGGACGGCACTACAGTCTGGCTTGATGCGGGTCATCACCGCCCGCCCATGGCCGCTGCCAAAGCGCCGTTCTCCTTCCGGTACGCCGGGCAGGATTCCCGCGATTTTCTTGCGCAGTGGGAGCGGACTGCCGCATCCAAGGACTTCGGCACATACCGTTTCTGCACCGCGCACTGGACCGATCCCGTCACCAAGCTGCGTGTCACGGCCGAGGCAAAGGTCTACGCAGCGTATCCGGGCGTGGACTGGGTGCTCTATTTCGAGAACGGTGGTACGGCCGATACGCCGCTCATCGAGGACATTCAGGCGCTCGATCTGACCATGCATACAGGCACCGCCGCGTTACCCACTGAATTCGGCCATAACCGCGGCGACGTATTCAGCGAAGCCAGTTTCGAGAACGCCACGGCGACACTCGAACCCAACATTCCCTTCACCCTGGCGCCCCAGGGCGGCCGCTCGTCAAACGGGGCGTTCCCTTTCTTCGACCTGCGGTTTGGCAACAACACCCTGATCGGCGCGATTGGCTGGTCGGGGCAATGGTCGCTCGCCGCTGTCCGGGAACACCCCGAATACCTTCGCCTTCGTGCCGGCATGCAGCGGACCAGCCTGGCCCTTCATCCCGGCGAAAAGATCCGCACGCCGCGCATCCTCCTGCTCGCCAACACCACCGACGCGGCCACGGCGCACAACCGGTTCCGCCGCCTCATGCTTGCCGAGTATCTGCCTAAAGTCGACGGACGCCCGATTGTGCCGCCCGTCGCGCTACAGTGTTTTGACCGCTACTACCGCAAGGACCCCGAGTGGGCGACGGAAGCGGGCCAGCTTGACGCAGCGAAGAACGCCGCCGCGTTCGGTTTCGATACCCACTGGCTCGACGCCGCATGGTTCCCGAAAGGTTTCCCGACCGGCGTGGGAAACTGGTTCGCGGACCCCGAATTGTTCCCAAGAGGACTGGGCCCCATAGGGGACTTCTGCCACCGCAACGGGATTCGGTTCCTGTTGTGGTTCGAGCCGGAGCGCGTCGCACCCGATACGCAAATCGCCACCGAACACCCGGACTTCGTCTTCGGCGGCGGGCAGGGGGGCCTGTACCGGCTTGACCTGCCTGAAGCGCGCCGGTGGCTCACCGACACGCTGTCCGCGCGCATCGAGGAATACGGGCTGGACTTTTACCGCAACGATTTCAATATGGACCCGCTGGAATACTGGCGTAAAAACGACACGCCCGGACGCGAAGGCGTCACCGAGATCCGGTACATCGAGGGTCTCTACGCCATGTGGGACGAGCTGCTCGAGCGCCATCCGGGGCTGATCATCGACAATTGCTCGAGCGGCGGACGCCGCATCGATCTCGAGACCTGCTCGCGCTCCATCCCCCTCTGGCGAAGCGATACCAATTGTTTCCCAGGCAACGCGGATTGGAACCCGGGGCACTCACTGGGCATCAGCTATTACCTGCCCGCCCACAACGCCACCGCGTGGCAACCCGATGCGTACCCCATGCGCGCCGCTGCGACCGCCGGCCTAATCTGCCAGTGGGACTACCGCAACCCCGATTTCCCCGCCGAGCAGGGCCGCCGCTTCGTCGAGGAAGCCAAATCCCTTTCCAAATACTGGTACGGCGACATCTACCCGATGACGCTCGGCATGAACGGCGCCAGCCATTGGTGCGCGTTTCAGCTTGACCGCCCCGACCTCGACGAAGGCGCCGTCTACTTCTTCCGGCGCAGCCAATCGCCTTACACGCATTTCACCGTCAATCTGAGCGCCCTTGCGCCGGATGCCCTCTACACGCTCGAACACCGCGCGGAAGACGGAACCGTTACCCGGGAAGAACGCACGGGAAAATCGCTCACTGATGACGGCATCGAGGCGGTGCTGGCTACGAAACCCGCCAGCCTCATCGTGCGGTACGAGAAGAAAAAGTAGCGTGAACCGGCCCGCGCGCGGCGGCGCGGCGCGAGCGCGGGCCCGAGCCCGTCATCCCTGGGTGCGGGATTGCCCCGTCTCGCTCCGCGCGATCTGGAGTTTTTCCATCAACTCCCGCTTGCCCTTTTCATACTTCGCCCGGGGATTGGCCTGGTAAAGGTGCCCGGCGCATTCGTCCCACCAGACCGACGGCATCGCGTTGTACTTGAGGCAAGTGTCGGGGATGCCGTGCGTAGTCGTGAGGCGCTCAAACAGCAGGCGGTAGAATTCCCGGGCTTTCATTGTGCTTCCAAACTGAAGTCCGAGTTTCTGAAGCAGGTCCAGGTCGCGTTTCTGGCTGTCCAGTTCCCCGCAACCCCAGACATGCGAGCATGCGCTGAGTTCCGGGATGCGGCCCGGACACGGCGCGCACATCATCCAGTCGGCCCCCCGCACCAGCTTGATCCTGATATCGGGCTTCTTGTTGATAATCAGGTCGATCAGTTCGGGAAGGTTGTCTTCCTTGAAGGGCGGCCGAAGGCCTTCTCCGTACTGGCATACGGCGCACGCGAGAATGTGCGGCCGCACCGTAACCTCTTCCGCTGCAGACAGCGCTTCAAGAGACTTCTTCTTCTCCGCAGCCATTTCCTCTTCGGACCGTGGCGGTATGAGGGCGTTGATTCCCTTCTCCTGGCCCCGTTCGTAGTTGCCGGTATTTGCCAGCGGGCATCCCTTCCACGCGTTGCCAGTCACCGTGTGATAGGCGCAGAGGCCCGAAACCGTCGAGACGCCCATGAGCAAGGTCTTGAACAGCGCGCGGGCGGGCAGCGTGATGCCGGGCGGAAGGCTCAGGATCTGAAGCACGTCCAGGTCGCGTTTCCGGTTGAACTCCTCGCTCTCCGGCGTGTCTTCCTCAATGCCCGACTCCTGGTACGAGTACAGAGCGCCCGCGCTGCAGGACAGCGTTACGGGTATGTCGGGATTCCGCCGGACCGCGTCCCGGATTTCCTTGCATCGTTGATACTGTTCGGCGCCGCTATCGCCTTCTTCGCCAAGCGAGCAAATCGTGCAGAGGAGCTGATATGGCCGGATGACAAGTGGCGTCGGCATTGATGCGGTCTCCTTCTCTTGAGAAGCCTCCTGCGCGGCAGCGATGCTGCTAAGACCCAGGAGTCCTGCTCCACAAAGATGCGTGCACTGAAGAAATTCACGGCGTTCCATCTCACAGCTCTCCTCTGGCTCTAGTACTGCGTTGCTGGGACGCCAACCAGTATGCGCCAAATCAGGTCCCATTTCTACCTGCCGGCGCTTGAGACCTCATTCTTTGCGGTGCCGATTTCTCTCCGGCGCGCAGGCAACTGTTGCTCGAGCGTTTCATGCAGGCTCTCGAGCTTTTCTCCCAACGAGTACGGCGTGTAAACATAGTCCTGCTCGAACTGGAACCCGAGACGAGAATCCCGGGTCGCGGCAAGCAGCGAACGTTCCGTCCGCGCGATTTCCTCGCGCACGATCGTCTCCATCCGGTCGAGTATCGCGTTTGCCTTCTGAGGCTCTTGTTCCGCGGCCTGCTGCAGGCGGAGATCCTCGAATTCGAGAACGGCATAATCGCTCTGCATCATCCGTTGCAGCTGCTCGGCAACCACTACTTCCCGCACCGCCTGCCGCCGTTTGGATTCGGGGCTCGCAAGCGCCGCCGCCCGGTACAGTTTCAGACCTTCCTCCATGCGCTCCGACGCCTGCCGCAGGTACTTCAGGAAAACCGGCAGGACCTTTGTTTCCCGCCCGGCTTCCACGCCGGTCGCGCTTCTCGCATAAAACTCGGCCATGTTTACACCATTTGTGAAATCGGGATAGAAGACCATGCGCGATACCGTGAATGGCCAGTAGGGATTGACCTGTGCGCCGAAATACCCCATCCACTTGTTGTGGTCCGTCCACGAATGCGTGAAGGTCGTGGTCCGGAGAGGCGGTTCCTGGAAAAATAACGGGTTCCCGATGGCGTTGTTCGTTCCCATGTTCGGGCCGGTATCCGGCACAAGGCGAATCGCAAGGCTGAACTGGTCCCATGCTTCGAGAACCATGTCCTTCTGCCCGCTTCCAAAACCGCGGGCGGCAACAGCGCCGAGCAATTCTTCAAACGGAGGCGCATCGCTCCAGCACGTCCAGGCCCGCAACTCGGTCATCAGATTGGGCGTGTAGCCGCTGCTATGGCTTTCCAACGTACCGTTTACCCCGTACTTCTCGAGCGCCTTGTACCGCTCGTACCATTGGTACGGGAACGGGAGGTAAGGGATGGTGCCGAACTGCCAGGCGGCAAACGTGTCGGCCTTGGAATAGACCTTCATGCTCCGTTTGCGCGCTTCGGCAATCTGGGCCTCAGTCACTTCGGCGGGTCCGACTTGATTCAGCGAATAGTCGCGCAGATGCCCCTTCATGCCATCGAGCTCGAAGCTCTTTCCGTTCTCCCACGTGAGCAGGGGGGTTGTATCCGCGGGAAGCTGCTGGATGAAATAGCGTTTCATCTCGACGTTCTGCGGCCGGAAATCGATATTGTATTCCCAGGGCAGAATCTCGATGGCGGGATTCACCCGGTGGCATTCTTCGGTCACGAGCGCCACGGCCCGCGCCCAGTTTTGCGCCCAGTCTTTCACATGCTCTTCGCCGGCGCCATGAAGCCCCCCCCATTGTTTGTACCAGAAGCCTTCCGTCAGAAGGATATAGCCATGGATGTCGGGAAACTCCGCCAGAATGTCCCTTACCAGCTTGCGAAGCCCCGCCTCGCTCTCCGGAGTCCCAAGAGACTGGTAGATGATCGGCACGTAGACCTTGATCCCGTACCGCGAGGCGCGGTTGACCAGGTCTCGCATCTGGGCAGGGTCCTGCCTGCGCACCAGATAGAGCAGGCGCGCATAAAATTCGGTCGAGGTCTCGGCCGTCGTGCGGTCTCCGTTCGGGTTCGCATAACACGACGCGAAAATGCCGTCAAAACCATCGTGAACGAGGTGCGAGAGCAGCGCATCCGGCCATTCCATCCAGCCCATCCAGGATTCAATCATCCGCATATCGTACACGCTGTGCCGAACCGTGCTCAGATTGGCCGGCAGGAACGGCGCCTCGCGCAAGTTCATCCGGGCTTCCAGGTTGTACAGCCCAAACATCGCGCCGCGTTCGTCATACCCGCATACCGTCACCCGTTCCGGCGTCGCGATAATCTCATAATCCTTCGGTGCCGTTAGCGCCGCTCCGCAACCGGGCAACTGCTCGCGCGTGCCGGCGACGATGCACTGCGTGAGACCCTGCCAGCCGTCGAGCGTATCCCGGCCCTCGACTTCCACCTGCACTCCCATCGACGTCTTCAGGTAGTCCTGAAAATCGTGTACCGCGTTCTGTAGAACCACGCCACTGTGCTGGTCCCAAACCAATTTCCAGCCCTGGCTGGGCAGCTCGAATTCGCCGGCGTTCACGTTGGCCTGAGGGTCGCGACGCGCTACATGGACGGGGCTTTCGGACAACCGCTTGTGATAGTCGTACAGCGCCTCCCGAGGCAGTACGCGCGCCACCTCCTGGGCAAAGGCATCCGCGGGCACTTCGGGTTGCTCGGGGACCGCGATCGCGATTCCACGGCGCTCCGGCAATTGTTTCCCGAGCGTTGCGCGCAGACCCTTGAGTTTTTCCTCAAGCGAGTACGGCGTATAGACGTAATCGCACTCGGATTGAAAACCCAGGCGCGAGTCGCGTGTCGCGGCAAGCAGCGAAAACTCGGTACGCTCGATTTCTTCGCGCAGGATGGCTTCCATGTGGTCGAGGAGCGCGTTCGCTTTCGCGGCATCCTGCTCGGAGGCCAGTTGCAGGCGCAGCTCCTCGAACTCGAGGATCGCTTGGTTGCTGCGCAGCATCCGCTCGATCTGTTCCGCTACGATAACCTCTCGCAGCGCCCCTTCCCGCTTGACGGCCGGGCTCGCAAACGCCGCCGCACGGTACAGCTTCAACCCTTCCTCCAGACGGTCAGCAGCCAAGCCCAGGTATTTCAGGAAGACTGGCAACACTTGTTGCCCTCCGCCGTTCTCGATCCCTGACACGCTGCGCGCGTACGACTCGGCCCTGTTCGTCTGGTTGGTGAAGTCAGGGCAGAATACCAGACGCGAAACAGTGAATGGCCAGTAAGGGTTGATCTCGCCTCCCATGTACCCCATCCACTTGGCCTCATCCGTCCATGAACGCGTGAACCTGGCCGTGCGAACCGGCGGCTCCTCAAAAAACAGCGGATTGCCGATCGCGTTGCTCGTGCCCATGGTCGGGCCGGTGTCAGGCACCAAACGAATGGCCTGGCTGAACAGGTCCCATGCCTTCAGAACCGTTTCCTGGTTGTCCGCGCCGAAATTGCGCCGGGCGACGGCGCCAAGCAGTTCGTCAAGGGGAGGCGCGCCACTCCAGCAATACCACGCCCGCAACTCGGTCATGAAACTCGGCGAGTATCCGGTGCTCCAACTCTCCATCGTGCCATTCACGCCAAGCTCTTCCATCGCCTTGTACCGGGCATGCCACTGGTACGGAAATGGGTGGTACGGAACGGTCTGCAACTGCGCGCCGCACACAAACGTGTCGCCGTTGGTGTAGACCTTCATCCCCCGCCGGCGCGCTTCCGCGATCTGCGCTTGCGTGACTTCCGCGGGGCCGATCTGGCTTATCGCATAGTCACGGAGGTATCCCTGGAATCCGTCTATCTCGAAGCTCTTTCCGTTCTCCCACGTGACCAGCGGGATCGTGTCGCCGGGAAGCTGCTGGATGAAATACCGTTTCATGGCGACGTTCTGCGGACGAAAATCAATGTTGTATTCCCACGGAAGTATCTCGATGGCAGGATTCACCCGGTGGCATTCCTCGGCAACGATACCGACAGCCCGGCTCCAGTTGCGCGCCCAGTCCTGCATGTACTCTTCGCTGGCGCCGTGCCCTCCTCCCCACTGCTTGTACCAGAAGCCCTCGGTGAGCAGAACGTAGCCCTGGATGTCGGGAAACTGTTGAAGGATGTCGCGCACCAGCTTGCGCAGACCCTCTTCGCTTTCCGGCGTCCCCATGTACTGATAAATGACCGGCGTATAGACCTTGATGCCAAAGCGGGCGGCGCGGTTGATGAGGTCCCGCATTCGGGCCGGGTCCTGATTGCGGATCCGGAACAGTATCCGCGCATAGAAATCCGTGGACGACTCGGCAGTGGTGCGGTCACCGTTCGGGTTTGCCAATGCCGAAGCGAAGATCGCGTCAAACCCGTCGTGGGCCAGACGCGAAAGCAGGGCGTCCGGAAACTCCATCCAGCCCATCCACGAATGCACCATGCGCGTGTCGTAGAGGCTGTGCCTCACCACATTCAGGTCCGCCGGCAGATAAGGAGCTTCGCGCAGGTTCATCCGGGCTTCGAGGTTGTACAGTCCGAACATCGTTCCCCGCTCGTCGTAGCCGCACACGGCCACCCGGTCAGGCGCTGCAATGATCACGTAGTCCTTGGGGCCCGTCAGCGCCCCGCCACAACCGGGCAACTGGTCCCGTGTTCCGGCTACGACGCACTGAGTCAGGCTCTGCCAGTCCTGCAGCGAATCCCGGCCCTCGATCTCCACTTGGATCCCCATCGAGGTCTTCATGTAATCCTGGAAATCCTGAACCGCGTTTTGAAGAACTTCCCCGCTTTGCTGGTTCCAAATGAGCCGCCACCCTTGACCGGGGAGTGCCATTTCGCCGGCCGCCGGGATGGCATCCGGGTCGCGCCGCGCCACATGCACCGGCCCTTCCGACAGCCGCTTATGATAGCTGTAGCGTTGCTCTGGAGGCAGAGCGCGCTCGACCTCGGCTGCAAAATCCTTCATCGTAACATCGGCTTGAGCAGCCGCTAAGAAGTGAAGCGACCAGCTCACGGACAAAAACAGACCCGCCATGACCCCATACCCCCTTGGCATGTCCCGACATTGGTTGCAGCCGACACCGCGCGGGCCTCGAACCGCGCCGTGCCGTCACTGAAATGAATTATTCCGCATGGCCACATGCTGGCCGCGGAATCCATCAGCAGTGATGACGCCATTGGACCAGAACTCGTCAGGGGACGTCAATTCAATGTGCATCACATTCCTGACCTGCGACAAATGAGCGCCTCAACACGGAAGCCTTACACTTTTTCTTTGGCAATTGATAAAATACGGCTCGGTCCGACACGGGAGCGCAAAAGGCAGCTTCACGCGCAAAACTCGAACGCACTTGCTGTCTATTGTAGAGCCCGCGCCGAAAACACGAGGTATGGGCAAGACATAGACCCTCAACGAAGCGGCGAAAAACATGGCTGCAGGCACGGTCTTGCCCCATCCCGGGGAGTAGAAGGCTATGAGCGGTTGTCTTCAGTGCGTCGTCTTGAGTGGGATTATTCTGGCTGCGATGAATGTCCCGGCTGCCGCCGTGGACGCAAAGCCTGCGGCGCGCAATACGGGACCCGCGGCGGGCGTCATGACGCCCATCGGTCTGGACCGGGTAAAGGCGGGAGGGGAGCTCGGACGGCGTATCGATATCACCGTCAACAACAACCTGCTGGCACTGGACACCGAAAACGCGTTCCTTGTTCCGTTTCGTCAACGGAACCAAGCTTCTGGATATATCGGACTGGGCAAGCTGATTGATGCCACGGTGCGGTTTGCCGCCTATACCGGGGACCCAAAGGTGCTGGCATTGAAGAACCGTCTTGTCTCGGAGGCGATCAAAACTCAGGAGCCTGACGGATACATCGGCATCCTTGTCCCGGAAAGCCGCCTGTGGGGCGTGTACGATATCCATGAGATGTCCTACCTCGTGTTGGGCTTGACCAACGACTACAAGTATTTTGGCGAGCAATCATCGCTTGTGGCAGCCCGGAAACTGGCCGATTTCATCATCGCGCGCTGGTCTGCCGAGCCGTCTCGAATCCCCGGACCGACCGGACAACGCCCCAACATGTACGGCGTAACCACGGGGCTTGACGGCGCCTTGCTGACGCTTTTCGAGCAGACGAACGATCAACGGTATCTGGATTTCTGCACCAGGTTCGAGCAGTACAAGTTGGGGGAATGGAATTCAACCATCAAGATGGACGAGCCCAACAAACCGTACAACATGGACGACGAACGGCACTGCTATATCTTCATGGCCCTGTGCGTGGCACAGTTGCAGTTGTACAACATTCAGCCTGACCCGCGGCTTTTGCAGCAGGCACAACAGGCCCTGGATTTCCTGACCCGGCGGGACGGATTGCTGATTTCGGGCTCGTGCAGTCTGAACGAGGCATGGCACGACAGCCAGGTGGGCAGCGGAAATGTGAGTGAAAGCTGCGCCACAGCCTACCTGACACGATTGATGGATCGCATGCTTCGGCTGACGGGCGAATCACGGTTCGGCAACATCATGGAACGGGCCGTCTACAATGCGTTGTTCGCCGCGCAATCCCCCGACGGCAGAAGCCTGCGCTATTTCTGCGCTCTCGAGGGCAACCGCACCTATTTCGAGCGCGACACGTTCTGTTGCCCCAATAATTTCCGGCGGATCATGGCTGAATTGCCCGGCATGATCTACTACTGCTCGAACGATGGCATCGCCGTGAACCTTTATACCGCATCCACGGCAACCATCGCTCGGGACAATGGCCGTAGTGTCACGATTCAACAAGAAACGGACTACCCCGCCTCGGGACTGGTCAAGATTGTCGTCACGCCGTCCCAAGAGATGGAGTTCGCCCTCAGGTTGCGCATTCCGGCCTGGTGCCCGAAAGCTAAGGTGGCCGTCAACAGCGAGACGCCTGTCGAAGTTTCCCCCGGCCAGGTTTTCTACGAAATCCGCCGTGTCTGGAAGCCGGCGGACTCCATTACGCTCGATATGCCTATGCCGTGGCGCTTGGTCCGCGGACGCAAATCGCTCGAGGGCCGGGCCGCGTTGATGCGCGGTCCTCTGGTCTACTGTATCGGGACCGCCAACAACTCAGAGTTGCTGCAGAAGTATGAGAGGCCCGGCGAACTCGTCCTGGACCCCGCGTCACTGGGCGCGCCGGTCTCCGACCCATCCTTCCGCCCCGGCGGGCTCAAAGTCCTGGCAAAGGCATGGCCGCCGGAAGCCGGGGCAACCGGGGCCGCGCAGCTCGACGTCGTGTTGACCGAGTTCATCGATCCCAGTGGCATCACCACGTATTTTCGCCTGCCGGACCTGGCCACGGCGGTCGACGATGAACTGATAAACAAGACAACCGGCCAGTAACCGGCGTTGTACGGCGTCAGAAATCCCGTGAGAAGCCGCAGGTCCAGCCTCCGTCTACGACAAAGTTGTGGCCGTTGACGTAAGAGGCGGCATCCGACACCAGAAACAGAACGGCGGCGGCGATTTCGTCAGTCTCGCCGGGCCGGCGCTGCGGAATGAATGAGACCAGACGCGCCGCCGTTTCCTTGTTGTTGTAGAAGAGCTGCCGGGTGCCTTGTACGAGCGTGGACCCGGGAGATACGCAATTGACGCGAATACCCAGCGGTCCCAGTTCGCATGCCATGGCCTCGGTCATCCGGATAACCCCCGCCTTCGCCGCCACGAAACCGATCTGGAGGCGCAGCGGCACGACGCCCGCAATCGAGGCGATATTGACGATCACCCCCGACCCTTGACGCACCATCTGGGCGGATTCCGCCTTGCAACAGTAAAACGCGCCGTGCAAGTCCACATTCATGATCCGGTGCCAGATTTCTTCTGAGTATTGGTCGACCGTGACGCGGTCCTCGGGGCGGCCCGTGTTGATCCCCGCATTATTGACGGCGATATCGAGCCGCCCATGCCGGGCCACGACCGTGCCGACCAAATCGCGCACCTGGACGGGATCAGATACGTCGCAGGAGTGAAAGGCGACCTCCCGCCCGATTTCCGTGGCTGTGGCACGCCCTTTTTCGACCTGGATATCAGAGATGGTGACCAAGGCCCCGTTCTCCGCGAGAGCCTCGGCAATGGCCCTGCCAATCCCCTGCGCGGCGCCGGTCACAACGGCGACTTTCCCTGTCAAGTCTACCTGCATGGGTCACGCCCCCTGTTTCGCGCGAAACTCGTTTAAGGTCTTCTCCACGTCCACGATTTCGCCTCGCGATGCAATAATGGCGATAGGCTCGAGACATGGAATCTCGCCATCGTCAGACGTAGCCAGCACCTTTACCAAGACGCCGGAGCAATCCGCCTCCACATCGAGGGTGGACTTGTCCGTCTGGATGTTCAACAGGACTTCACCTTTCTCGACAGGGTCGCCCTCTTTCTTCATCCATTCAATGATTTCGCCCACTTCCATCGTCTGTCCCAGACGGGGCATAACAACGACGTACGCCATGACTCTTCTCCTCTATGCTTGAGCTGTCAATATCAGTGCTTCTTCCGGAGCAGGGAAGGGACTCTGTTCCGCGAACAAGGCCGCATCAGCCACCTCGGCGTCCGCTTCCTCGTTGATTGCCGTGAAAACTTCTTCGGTAATCACGCCATCCCCGAGCAGCTTCCCCTTCCAGTAATCAATGGGGTCGCGCTTGCGCGCCTCGGCGACTTCCTCCTTCGTGCGGTACAGCGAGTCGTCGCCCTCGAAATGGCCCCGGATACGGTAGGTCTTGCACTCGATCAGCATGGGACCCAGACCCGCGCGCGCCCGCGAAACCGCCTCAGCCGCCGCCGCGTACACCTCGTCCACCCGGTTGCCGTCCACTGTGACTCCGGGGATTCCGTACGCGGCTCCCCGCACGCCGATGTCGGGCACGGAAGTCGACCGCCATACGGCCACCGAGGTTGCGTACATGTTGTTCTCACACACGTAGATGACGGGCAGTTTCCAAAGAGCGGCCAGGTTGAGGCTTTCGTGGAACGCCCCGTTGTTCGATGCGCCGTCGCCAAAGAAACTGACGGCCACCCGGTCGGTCTTCTGCATCTTCATGGCAAGCCCCAGCCCGGTCGACAATGGAATCCCGCCGCCCACGATGCCAACTGTGCCCATCACGCCAACAGCAGGATCAAAGAGGTGCATGGTGCCGCCTTTTCCGCCGCAGCATCCTGTCTTCTTTCCGCAAACCTCCGCGATCATTTTCCTCATCGGCATGCCTTTGGCGATGCAATGCCCGTGGCCTCGATGCGTGCTCGTCATGCAGTCGTCGGCACGCAGATTGGCGCAGACGCCGGCGGCGATGGCCTCCTCTCCTTCGTAGAGGTGGGCGGCGCAGAACACCTTCCCGTTCTTGTACATGATGGCAAGCTGCAGTTCAGCCTTTCGAATCCGCACCATGGTTTTGAGAAGCTGGATCTTTGTGTGGTTGTCCATTGAATGAATCTCCCTACACCGGCATGTTGAGCATGGCGCGAATCTCATTCGCAATGCGCTCAGGGTTGGGGAACACGAAGTCTTCCATGGGAGGACTGAATGGTATCGTCGTATGCATCGTGGTAAGCTGCCGCGGCGGTTGACGAAGAGCATCCATGGCATTTTCAACCGCAAATGCGATAATCTCCGACGCGAACCCGCAGAAGCGGTACCCCTCGTCAACGACAAGCAGCCGCCCGGTCTTGCGCACGGACGCCAGGATAGCCTTGCCATCGTAAGGCATCAGCGTCCGCGGATCGATGACCTCGACAGACGCCCCGTCCTTCGCAAGAGTCTCAGCGGCGGCAAGGCTGTAGCCCACCATGAGCCCGGTGGCGACGACCGTCAGATCGGCGCCCTCGCGTTTGACGTCCGCGACACCAAGCGGAACCTCATACGGCTCCTCGGGCACCTCCCCGCGCACGTTCAAGAGGAGTTTGTGTTCGAGATAGATGACCGGCCCATCATCCCGAATTGCCGATATGACCAGACCTTTAGCATCGTAAGGCGTGCTGGGAACCACGACTGTCAATCCCGGCGTATTGATATACCACGAATAAAAGGACCCGGAATGGTGGGCGGCGTTGGACTTCGATTTGCCCGTCGTCATGCGGTACACCACGGGCACGTTGACCTGGCCATTTGAAATGTAACGCAGCTTGGCAGCCTGGTTGCAGATCTGGTCCATGGCCAGCATCGAAAAGTCGATCCACATGAGATCCGCGATAGGGCGCATGCCCAGTAATGCCGCACCCGCCGCCGTGCCCGCGATGGCCAGTTCCGAGATGGGCGTGTCGCGCGAACGGTCCTCGCCGAATTGCGCGGTAAACCCCTCTGTTTGCTTGAAACAGCTCCCGTGAGGGCCCACGCCCTCTCCCATCACGAAAACCGACGGGTCCCGTTCCATTTCTTGCCGCATGCCTTCACGCAGCGCTTCGACAAATCGGATTCTTCTGGCCATAACGGTCCTTTCTAAGGCTCGGCTGCGATCCTCTCGATGGCCCGCTCCGAGCACGAAAACCCCTCGCCCGGCGTCAACAGGCGCACAGGCACGGCGGGACACCTCCGCGCGCACGCCTGCACAAAGGCCTCGGGGTCGCCGTTGTGTTCTTTGAACATCCAGAAATGGCACGGCACCACGACGCGCGGCGAAACGATGGCTGTGAGCTCGGCGGCTTCTTCCGCGTTAAGATTCCCAAACCGGCCGTTGATGCAAACGAGCAGTATGTCAGGCCTGAGGTCTATCAACGGTTGCATCAAAGGGACGTTCAATGCCGTGTCCCCCGTGAACAGCACCCGCACCTTCCCAAAATCAAGAAGCAGCGACAGGGCGTCCGGCGAGAGTTCACCGTGATCAGACCGCGCCGTGACTACCTCCACGCCGTCCAGAGAATATCGCTTTCCGGGCTCGAGCAGCACGGACCGGTTCTTCCCAACGCCCATCTTCTCGTACTCGGGAACGCAGGGAAGCGAACCGGCAAACCGGCAGGCCGGGTTGTTGCGTACGATGACCGGCAGCGCATCGGTGTCCAGGTGGTCAAGATGCTCGTGCGAGTTCAGAATCCAGTCCGCGCGTGCGTCTTCCATCGAGATCGGGCACAGCGAGAGCCGTTTGAACCCAAATGCCTTTTCGACCACGTTCGAGAGATAGGGATCCAGATAAACGACCGCCCCCCTGGATGTCTTGAACACAAACCCGGCCTGGGCGAGCCACCACAGGGCCACGCCACCCTCAGGCGCACGCGCGTTATCGATCTCAACCGCGAGCATGGCTGTCAGCTCCTCCCCGGCTACGATTCAGCCACTACGGGATTGCGTAGAACGCCGATCCCCTCGATATCCACTTCGCAAAGGTCGCCAGGCTTCAGGAACAACGGCGGCTTTCGGGCCATTCCAACGCCGCACGGCGTACCCGTGAAGATAGCTGTTCCGGCCAACAGCGTTGTCGAGCGGCTGAGATAACTCACGAGGTACGCGACATCAAACACCATATCCTTCGTGGACTGATCCTGCACCGTTTCGCCGTTCACCCGCATGCGGATACGGAGGTCGCCCGGGTCCAAACCCGTAACAACCCACGGGCCTACCGGGGCGAAGGTATCGAAACTCTTGGCCCGTGCCCATTGACCGTCGCTGCTCTGGCAATCGCGCGCCGACACGTCGTGCCCGCACGTATAGCCGAACACATAGTCCAGGGCCTTCTCAAGCGGCACGTTCTTTGCCGTGCGCCCGATAATCGCAACCAGCTCAGCCTCGTAGTCGACTTGCGCCGGCGCGGCCGCGGGAACAACGATCGGCTCATCGTGCGCGGCCAAAGCCGTCGTCAATTTGATGAACAGAAGCGGCGCCTTGGGCAGCTCGTCCGACGTTTCGGCGGCATGCTCGCGGTAGTTGCGGCCCAACGCAAGGATGTTCGGCGGCTCGCAGGGCGCAAGGTACCGTTCGATATCCTTCTGGTCAAGGGTCTCCCCCGTGGGTTCGGGGGCATCGAGCAACCCGCCCTTCAGGACTCTGATCTTGCCATCGTCCTCCAGCAATCCATATGCCCCGCGCGGATGACGGCCGGTTGTGAATCGAATGAACTTCATGAGATGCGCTCCTTCTGGTTCGTTGCCTTAGACGAGTCGCGACACCGGGTCTTTCCCCTCGAGAAAGTCCCGTGCGGCTTCGGCTGCTTTCCGCTGGAGGAGTTCTACGGCCTTCTCCGAGACTGAGGCGGCATGGCTTGTCAGAATAACGTTCGCGAATGTGCGGAGCGGACTGCTCGGAGGAAGCGGTTCCTCTTCAAACACGTCAAGCCCCGCACCTCCGAGGGTACCCGCTTTCAGCGCCTCGATAAGGGCCTCTTCATGCACGACGGGGCCGCGCGACGTATTGATGAGTATAGCGCCAGGCTTCATCCTGCCGAAGACGTCGCGATTCATGAGATGCGTTGTCTCGGGGATCAGGGGGCAATGCAGCGACACAATGTCGGCGCGCTCAATCAATTCGGCGAACTCGACCCGTTCGGTCTGATATATCTCAAATATACCCTTGTCGACGTAGGGATCCTGGGCAATGATGGCGAAGCCCAGAGTCGCCGCTTTACGGGCAAGATTCCGGGCGATCTTCCCGAAACTCACCAGACCCAACGTAAGTTCCGTCAGCGCATAAATGGGCCGGAACGGATTGACTCCCCAGCCGCCCTGCAGAATCTGGTGATGGTCCTGGGGAATGCGCCGGCACAACGAAAGGATCATGGCCAACGCGTGGTTGGCCACCTCCTCAACGCAGAAATCGGGCACGTTCGCCGCCACGACGCCTAGGTCCCGTGCCGCGTCGAGATCGAAGTTGTTCACCCCGACGCCGTAGCGCACGATGCACCGCACGTTCGGCAACGCTTCAAGCACTCTCCTGGTGACGGGCGCCCACTGCACCAGAAGCGCGTCGGCCTTGCCGCAGGCGCGAATGATATCGTCCTCGGTCTTGCAGATCGGCTGGATGGTCTCAAGCGCAAAACCAGCCGACTCGATGATCTCACGTTCCAAGTCAACGTGAGGAAAACTATGATCGGTTATGATGACGCGTTTCACGAATCTTCCTCCTTCGCTTGCCGGTCTGTTGCCTGGCGCTGGCCGGCGGATTGGGGCAACAATGCCGTCAATTCTTTCCACACATTCTCATCCAGCGGAATGCCGTTCTTAGATCGGTCCAGGCACCGCAGGTATTCCGGTTCTCCGGGCGCCTGCACGCGCTCGAAACCTTCCGACACGGGAGCGCCGTGCAGGTCGGTCACCATGGCCGCCACCTGCTCGCGGAAATTGTGGCGGCCTGCGAATCGCCGGTAGTCAAGCGCCGCGATCAAGTGGCAGAGGTTGCGCTTCTTATCCAAATCCCCATACATGACGGGGATGTGCGGTCCGTAAGCGCCTCCCGACAGTATCCCCGTCAAGATGTCGATAATAACGCCCAGCCCGTACCCCTTCGCGCCGGCGGCGGGCGTCCAATACGCGGCTTTGTGGGGGTCGGTCGTCGGTTTGCCGTCACTGTCCAGTGCCCAGGTTGGCGGAATGGGCCTGTTTTCCATCCGGGCCTTGTAGATGTGCCCGCCCGCGACAGTGCTCGTCGCCATATCGAGCACCACGGGAGGCCCCGACGCCGACGGGATCCCAATACACAGCGGATTGGTGCCGCAGAACGGGATGCGTCCCCCGAACGGGACAACACCCTTGTCGGTTTGCGTGAACGCCATGCCGATGCAGCCGGCCTCAATGGCCCGCTGAGTGAAAAACGAGAGTGCGCCACAATGGTTGCTGTGCGTGACGCCGACAAACCCGGCCCCCGACTCGCGCGCGATCTCCACGGCAAGGCCCATGGCATCCCAATTGGTTACTTGGCCGAAACCGTGATTGGCGTCAATCGTGGCGGTCGCCGCTCCCGTTCGCTCGACCTTGGCGCTGGGCCGCGGGTTGATCGACCCATTGTCGACTCTGCTGATGTAATGCGGCACACGCATGACCCCGTGTGAATCCACGCCGCGTAGATTCGCGTGCACCAGCGAGTCCGCCATGATCCCGCTGTCGCGTTCCGAGAGGCCGCGGCCGTAGAAGATTGCGGTTGCCAACGTCTTGAGTTCGTGTGCCGAAACTAACATCGTCTTCTATTCCTTGGTATCTATACCACTCCATGCGCCGCTTCGAACAGCGCCTCGAGATTCGCAAACGGTATATCGGGAGTCATCACGTTCGCCGGACCCAGCAGCAGCGCGCCGCCGAAAGGCCTGCCGAGGATATCGATGATTCTCCGCACTTCGTCCTTCACCTGCTCTGCCGAGCCATGAACCAGCAGTTCTTGAACGTCTACCGCGCCGCTGAAGGCCAGTTGGCCTCCAAAATCCCGCGCAAGCTCTTCGATATCCATTGCGCCCGGCTGCACCGGATCGAGCACGTCGAGACCGATGTCAACCAGTTCGCCCACAATGCCGGTGACATTCCCGCAACTGTGGAAGATCGCATCCATGCCGAGCCGGTGGACTTCAGCAAACGTCCGCGCGTACCGGTCCTTGAACAGCCGGCGCCACTGGTCCGGAGATATCATCAGGCCGCTTTGCGAACCCCAATCGTCGGTAAAAAAGACCGCATCGGCCCCAAGCGCGCCCCACTGGCGGACAATCTCGAGAAGGTATTCCTCGAGACCGTCCAGCAACCTTTCTACCTCAGCCTCGTGGATAAGGAAATCGGTGAACACATTCTCCATGCCCCGGAGACAATGCAGGCGCTCGAACAGGGCCAAATGAATGATCCCAAAACAGTATTTTGTCTCTTTATGAAGGGCCAGCGGCGCTGTAACAGAGTCCAGACGGCCGGGAGCATTGGGATCCGGCATCCCGTTCTCGAAATAGTCATCCAGCATCGCCCAGTCCTTGATCGGGCAGTCCAACGGAGTAGCGCCGACGCCGCCAAAGGCATGCCCCCACCGCGTTCCCCATTCGTCCAGCCATTGCATATCGGTCATCAACGCTTCCACCACATTCACGCGCGGAGTCTTGCCAGGGGACTGGTACCCAATCGTAATGTCGTAGGGGATAAGGGCAACTACATCGTCCGGATACTCGCAGAAAAGGCTGGCCAGCTCGTCGCCATATTTCAGGATCAAATCAAGCGAATGACGTTTCAGGCGAACTGGACAACGGCCGTCGCCCGTGCCGCGAAGCGCTTGCCTTACGCGCTCCTTGGTGGGCGGGTAAGCACATTGAGCGGCATTGACGCGTTTTTCAAATTGTGCCAGCCGCGCCTCCATCTCAGACACCGGCAGAAGACGGAAATCTTCTGTTTCGACGCGGCTCATGCGGTTTTCCTTCCCGCCTTCATAGCCCGCACGGCGGAAATCCAGCGCCGCGCACAATCGGTGATTTCGGCGAAATTGCCTTGCCTGACGGCCGTGGCAAGCGGCATTTCCGTCGTGACGCCCGCAACTCCCGCAAACGCGCCCACGGCATGGTATGACTCCATGTTGTCCAAGGTGATGCTGCCCGCCGGCATGATGCGGACTCCCGGAAACGGGCCCTGCATGAAATAGACGAACCTGGGACCCACCATGTCGCAGGGAAACAGTTTGATCACATCCGCGCCCATCCTCATCGCATCGGCGATCTCGCTCGGCGTAAAACAACCCGGCGCCGAGAAAACGCCCGCGTCGACCGCGGTTTCCACCACCGGAGCGTAGAGATTGGGCGACACAATGCCCTGCGCGCCCGCTGCAATCGCCGCAAGTGCCTGATCCTGCGTCGTGACGGTGCCGGCTGACACAATCACGCGCGCGCCATGTTTCTCGCGTATTCGCCGTATTACGTCGCACGCCCCCGGCGTGGTGAACGGAACCTCAAGCAGCGTCGCGCCGCCCTCGATGAGCGCTTCAAACGTGTCCTCGGTCTGCTGTGCCGTATCGCCTCGAAGAATCAGAACCAGCCACTCCTCATGGAGCCGTTCGATATTCTTTTCCTTGCTCATTCTCTCCCCTGCTTTCTACCGTCGTACGCGCCCTGCCTGCCCGCCACGCACAAGTTCTTCGACTTCTTCCACGGAGACAAGATTAAAATCGCCGGGTATGGTGTGTTTGAGGCACGCCGCCGCCGCGGCAAATTCCACCACATGCGCCGCATCGGCCCCGCGGAGAATCTGAAACACCATCCCCGCCGTGAACGCATCGCCGGCCCCTACGCGATCGACAATCTGGATCTGGTACGACCGGCTCGAGGCGCATCCTTCCGCGCAGCAGACCAGTCCCGCGTATTCGTTGACAGAGGCCGATGCGCCCCCGCGCAACGTTACCCCTACCCACGTGAACCCGAACTTCTCCCTGAGACGCCGCGCCGCGAACTCTGCCGACGCGTCCTCCCGGCCGCGAAGGTCCTCGGGCACGCATATGCCAAAAAGCTTTTCCGCGTCTTCCACGCCGCCAACGAAGACATCCACGCGGCTGAACAAATGTGACAGGACCCGGCTGGCCTTGTCCGGCGCCCACAGCTTGCTGCGGTAATTGCAGTCGCAACTGGTCGTAACGCCCAGTTCTCTCGCTGTGTCGAGAGCTTCCTCTAGAACGGCCGTTACGTTGTCTCCAAGCGCTGGAGCGGTTCCCGAGAAATGGAACCATCGTTTGCCGGCTAGTATGCGCCTCCAGTCCAGCTCGCCGGGCACAAGTTCACGAATGCTGCTGTGGTTGCGATCGTAGATCACCTTGGACGGCCGCTGAGAAAAACCGGTCTCGACGTACAACATGCCGAGACGGTCGCCTCCACGAACAATGAAGTCGGTATTGACTCCAAATCGCCGCAGGTAATTGACGCAGGCCTGCCCGATTTCATGCGCCGGCACTTTGGACACGGCGTACGCGTCAACGCCGAAACCTGCCAGGGATACCGCCACGTTCGCCTCGGCGCCGGTATACCGGGCCCTGAACATCTCGGCCTGCGTCAATCGGTCCATGCCAAACGGGTCGAGACGCAGCAGCAGTTCGCC
This sequence comes from Candidatus Hydrogenedentota bacterium, assembly GCA_035416745.1. NCBI lineage: Bacteria > Pseudomonadati > Candidatus Hydrogenedentota > Candidatus Hydrogenedentota bacterium. The sequence continues at coordinate 88,673 of DAOLNV010000010.1, forward strand.
AAACGTCACCACGGCAGGTTTCTTGTCGCTGTTCATCATGCCCTCGTGTTCTCAATCCGGCCGGCCCGTTACACGTCCGGGGATAGCAGGCATCGCGCCGCGGCCACAATCTTCTCCTCGGGTCCGCGAAACGCCCAGACCTGCGCCGTGTCATCGCACCGCGTGAAACCGGTCTTCCCGCCGATCGCGGGAATGTGGTACTCGAGCTCGCTGAACGCACCGAGCGCCGAATTCACGTTGCACGCCTGCGTCGAATACCCAAGATCCTCCGGGTCTTTCCAGGGCGCATCTACGTATTCTCCGGAAGGGTTTACTGTGAAATTGCGCACAATGAGCGAGCACGTTTTCCCGCTGCCAGAGACATACCCGACGCGGCCCGTGGTAGCCACGGCGCGCACGCCCAGCTTGTGTTCACCCTGCGCGCGCATCTTGTACCGAATAAGGCGGTCTTGCACTATCAGGTCTTCCGAAGAGACTTCTCCAAACCAGATCTTCGGTTCGGTCCTGTGATAGACAGGGATCAGCAGGTCGCCGCCGTGCGGCATCTGAACCAGATTCCACAGACCCACCATCGGCTTGTCTTCGGCGTGCTCTTCGCGTATTTCGAGCCGCGTATGCTGGGTGTATCCGGCATAACACACGCCTGCGAGGTCGATACTGCCTTCATAACGGAGCGGATTGGCGGCAGCGCCAATCGATTTCGCAATGCGCAGCTTGACTTCCTTCCCGGACCGGGAAAACTTCAGCGTAAGCCGGTTGACCAGTTTGAGCCCGTCTTTACCGCGAACGGCCCTATAGTTGCCCGGGTCCAGTTCGCGCGGCTGCCAGTAGGTCTTCGTATCCGGGTAGTGTGGGAGAAACAGGTCCACCTCGGGCGCGAGCCACGTCCGGTCACCGCCGGAATTGTGCCAATCCTTGCTTGCGTAGAACGCGCGCGCCGTCTCTTCGGACTCCAGGGCCGGATGCGTCCAGTAGAAGTTCGCATCGCTGCCGGGGGCAAACAGGGCGAGGACGCGCCCTCCATAGGGAAGCAGGAGCACGGTTGTCCCGTCCGGCGTCGTCACGGTCTCGGCGGGTTTGCCAACGGCTTTCAACACGCCGAGGAGCCGGATCATTGTGTCCGGGGCGGCGGGCCGGCCCGCTTCCGCCGGCGCCGAACCGGCCGCGAGACCCGCCAGATATACGGCCCCGGTCTGTTTTGCCACCATATTCAGGAACTCCCTGCGGTTTTGCATACGAAGGAACCTCCCCTCTTGCTAAAACAACAGCCTTCCCTGCTCATTTCCGTTTCCACGAAGCCGCAATCTCCTCGAGCGACCTGCCCTTGGTCTCAGGCAGCATGAACAACCCGAACAGAAACGCGAACACGCATATGAACGAGAGCAGCCAGAACGTCCCCCCTATGGAGCCGATGGTTCTCTCTGAATAATCCGAGATTATGGGGAAAAGTTGGGCGCCGCTGTAAATCGTCACCCACAGAAATGCGGTGGTCAGCGAGACCGCGCGGCCGCGAAGCCGGGTCGGAAAGATCTCCGACATCATGAGCCAAGGCAGCGGGCCAAGAGCAAAGCCGTGGGGAAGCGTGCAGAGAATAATGACCAGGAGGACGAACCAGCCGCTCAAATGAAAGTGAAACACCGCGCCGGTCATCGCGGTGATAACGCACATCATTGCGGAACCCGCCAGCCACAGGGGACGGCGGCCCACGCGGTCCACAATCCAGCAGGCCACCAGCGTCACGGCGCCCATGAACCCATACGCAACGGCGAATTGCAGAATCGCCAACGCTCTGTCATTAAGCCCGCTGGATTCGAACAACATGGGAATGTAGCCGCCCATGACACTCCAGCCGGTCCAATTGTTGAAGAAAGCCAGAAACAGGCCGATCGCGAACGCATAACGAATGCCCGGGGCGAACAATTCGGAGAACGTGCCCAGTTCTTCCTTGAGCGACGCCTGAATCTGCTCCATCTCTTCACGGGCGTTGGCCTCGCCGTCGACACGAACGAGAACGGCGAGCGCCTCATCGTGACGGCCCCTTCCGGCAAGCCACCGCGGACTCTGGGGAATGGTCATAAGCAACACGATAAAGACAACAACCGGAAGGAGTTCCGACGCGAACATCCACCGCCAGCAGGTTTCGGGCGATGCCAATTTGACGATGATGAAAGAAAAGAACGGCGCCGCAATGCTGCCCACCACGATCGCAAGCTGATACATCGTGCCAAGCCCCCCGCGCATCCGGGGGGGCGCCACTTCGGAGATATACATCGGCGACGCCACCGAGCACAGGCCCACTCCTATGCCGCCGACGATTCTAAAAACATTGAACGTGAACATGTCCTTGGGTATAGCCGTGAACAGCGACCCAATCCCCAATAACGCGCACGCAACCATCATGGTCCTGTTACGGCCAACCGCGTCGCATAACCATGCGCCCAGAAATGGGCCGATGATGCAACCCAAGGTGGCGCTTCCCGTCGTAAAACCCCAAACGGCCGGAGACAGGTGGAACTGCTCTCTGAGGTATAAGTTCGCGGCGCCCATGACCGCGAGGTCGTATCCGAACAGGAATCCGCCTACCGAGGCCACAAAGGCCACCCCAAAGGCGTACAGACTGGATTTCCCGCCGCCGGCGGCGATCGCTTGCTTTGGACTCATTGAAATACCTCCTCTTTCCGCTCGCATATCAACGGATTTCAGCCTGCGACGCATCGCGGCCGACTACTGCACACCCGGGAGATACCCTTTGCCGAAACGAGCTGATGATTCGTTTCGAAAATCTGAGATCAGGGACATCAACGAGGTTGTCCCCCCGTCGGCCACGATGGTTTGTCCGATAATGTAACTTGCGTCATCGGAGCATAAAAATACGGCGAGCTTCGCGATATCCAACGGAACGCCGGGCCGTCCCAGGGGAATCTTGTTGGCGGCGTCTCTCTTGGCGTCTTCCTCGTTGAACCCCGGCAGCACGTTGTAATAGTTCTCGACCGTCACCCAGCCGGGCGCAATCGCGTTGATGCGAATCCCTTTGTGGGCGAGTTCAACGGCAAGCGATCGCGTGTACGCCACAATCGCACCCTTTGTGCCGGCGTACACCGAGTGCTCGGGAGCGCCTTGAACACCGTGAATGGACGTGAGATTGCAGACAGCCCCTCCCCCGCGTTTCTCCATCTCGGCGGCGAGCCGCTGGGTTAAAAAAAACTGGGCGCGGATGTTCACGTGGTACATCCGGTCGAACTGCTCACGGGTAACCCTGAGAAACGGTTTATTGAACGTGATACCGGCGTTGTTCACCAGGCAATCCACGCCGCCGAGAAATTCCAGCGCTGATTCACCCAGGGCCACCACTTCATCGACGTCATCGAAGTTGGCGCGAAATGCCGCTGCCTTACGACCCATAGCCCGGATTTCCTCGACTGCGCTCTTAGCTCCGGCGTCGCTGTGGGCGTAGTGCAACACCACGTCCGCCCCCTGGCGAGCGAATTCGAGCGCGATCTCGCGCCCGATCCCCGTGCCCGAGCCGGTAACCAGCGCCTTCTTGCCCGCAAGTTTTCCCAAGCAACTCATGTCGCGACCCTCATGTCTGCCGCGGGGCCAATCCCCACGGCCAAAAGCGCAAACCACCCCGCCGCCGCAACGACGGACCCTACAAGGCCCGGGGAGGAGCCGTCGACGCCCGAAGCACCAGGTCGACATCGAAGATGGTGGTTTCGGGCTCAACAGCCTCCCCTGACAGCATATCGAGCAACGTTCGCACACAGAAATCAGCCATTTGCCGGGCAGGGAAACGCACGGTAGTCAGCGGAACGCGAAACATGTCGCTGCCCAGCATGTCTCCGTTGCCGACAATCGAGATGTCCTCCGGAATCCTGAGTCCCGCCGAGCATACCGCTCTCATGGTCCCGCGCGCGGCAACGTCGTGGCGCACCAGAAAGGCGGTCGGCCGTTCCCGCAATGCAAGGAGTTCGGCCGTGCAATCCTCGGCTGCCTTCTCGTTGAAGCCGACCTCTCTGAAGAGCGTCTCATCCACGGGAAGCCCCGCGTCCTGAAAGGCTTTGCGCACGCCACGGGCACGTTCGCGGCCAACATGCGAGATATTGGGGATTCCGAGGCAAGCGATTCTGCGATGGCCAAGCTGAATCAAATGCTCGGCGCCAAGCCGGCCCGCCTTATAGTTGTCCCCCGTGATTTGCGGCGCGGCCAGGTTGTCAATGAGCCCATCCAGAATCACGAGTTTTACGCCCGCCTCGACGAGCTCGTGATAGGTTGCGGGCGGAGTCATCGAACCGGGCACCGCAATCACGCCGTCCACGCGATTCTTCATCAGTTGCTCGACTAGGGATTCGTCGGTTCCGCTTTCATTGCCCGAGATAAAGAGCAGGGTCGAGTAGCCGCCACTGCGCAGCCCGCGTTCGACCGCCTCGATCACGGAATGCGACGCGTAATAGATGCTGGGCTTCGCAATAACGCCAACGAGGTTGGTCTTGCCGTGGGTCAAGCTGCGGGCGATGTAGTTAGGCCTGTACCGCATCTCGGCAGCCAGCGCCCGGATTCGGTCGCGGGTCTCGCCGGACACGTCCGGTTTCCCCGAAAGCGCCCTCAGCACGGTCGAACGGCTTACTCCCGCCGCGCGCGCTATGTCATTTACCGTGCAGCCCATTTACCCTCTCGAAAACCCTCTCCCCTTCCCTGAAAGGCTCTCCCTATTGAGACAATCCGGGGGGAATTCCCCGCGCAGCATGGCTTCCATATTGAGCGCCGCGCGGCGTTGCAGTTCACGGCCCGCGCGCTGGCTGTACCACGCATAGTGTCCCGTCGCCACGACACGGGGATGTGACAACAGCGGGTCTCTGTTCACTTTTGGAGGCTCATCCTCGAAAACGTCAATCCCCGCTGCGAACACTGTGCCGTCTTCCAGAGCGGCCGTGAGAGCTTCTTCATCAACCACGGGGCCGCGCGCGGTGTTGATCACAATGGCGTACGGCCGCATGCTGTCAAAGGCCCGGGCATTCATCATGTGGCGCGTTTCTTCGGTCAGATTGCAGTGCAGGCTCACGACGTCGCTGACGGCCAGCAATTCGTCAAACGGGCACGCCTCCGCGCCCAGTTCGCTAAAGCGCTCCGGCGGGATGTAAGGGTCACACGCCACAACCCGCTGGAAAAGACCTCGAGCCTTCATGCACAGCATCCCGCCAATCCGGCCCAGTCCGACGATGCCCAGGGTCAATTCGTGCAGCTCGGGCATGTGCAGGTCCGCGGGAAGGTTGTATCGCGGCCGCACGTGTTCCATGCCCTGGCGGAGACCGCGGACACACGCCAGAATCATCGCCAGCGCATGGTCTGAGACCGAATGGTTCGCATAGCCTTGCACGTTGCAGACGGGAACCCCCCGCGCCGAGGCGGCAGCGAGGTCAATGTTGTCATATCCAACGCCATACCGCACGATAGCTCTAAGAGCGGAGGCCCTGTCCAGGAAGAAATCATTCACCCGGGTCCAGCGCACGAACATTCCCGCCGCGCCGCGCGCGAACTCCGCTTTGCCCGCGGCGTCAAGTTTTCCGCCCGGAAACACGTCCAGCCAATATCCCGAGGCACGAAGAATCTCCGCCTCCTGCTCATAGGCGTCGTATCCGGTATCGATGATGACTACTCTCTTGTCACTCGAGCCGGCCATGGCATCTCCCTGGGCAATTACAGTTTCTCGTAGACATAGACAACCGAGGACGGCTTCCCGGTCATGGTCATCGGGAGTCCCGCACCCAGAAGTTCGCTTCCGGAGAATTCCATTCGCGTTCCCGGCGCGTCAACGTCGGTCACGGCGTACCGGGCATTCGGGTCAAGGGCCGACAAAGGCAGCTGCGCCGTAACATAGATACTGTTCGGACGCCGGAACGCCTGTACCATGCCCTTCCCTTCCTCCGGACGGTCGAACTGCCACGCTATCCAGTCCGAGTCCTTCAAGGTATACGGAGTCAGCGGGTAATAATCCCCGAAGAAGTTCGGCGCAAACGCTTTCCACTGGTCCACAAGGCGTCTCAGAGTGGCCCAATCCAGACTGTCCTCACGGTGATCCCAACAGGCCGTAAAGTGGGGGCACAGGGTACTGCGCACAAGGTAGGGGTCGGTCTTGGAGGTGCCAGTGCCATAGAACGGGAACCAGGGCGACAGCGCGTAGGTGTGGCACTGGTTGCCGATCGGCTCCATGATGTAGTCGCTCCGCAACAGCGGAACAGCCCTGCGAAGCGTCTCGAGATCGTTGCGGCGCCCGCCGCTCGCGCACGAGTCAATGAGCATGCCGGGATGCCGCCTGATGAGTTCATCCCAATAGGCCAGATACCCTTCGACGTGCCGGATCTCGGTGATGCCCTGCCGGTCCTCGGCATCGTTGCCGCGCCAGAACAGCAGGGGATCGATATTGAAATCCTGCCGGTACAAGTCTATGCCTTGTTCCGTAAGCAGCTTGTCGACGTGCTCGACCAGCCACGTCCACGCCTCTTTATTGCCCAGATTCAGGAGTCCGCCGTTCTTCCCCCCGTGTATCCACTCCGGATGGTTCTCGGTAAGCCATGTATCGGCGGCGACGCGTTCCGGCTCGAACCAGACGATGATCTTGACGTCCTTCGAGTGGGCATGGTCGCTGATGACGCGCAGGCCGCCCGGGAAACGGTTCATATCAACCTCCCACGTGCCCGTGTGCGGCCAGCCGGTCTTGTTGTAGTACCAGCCGGCATCCATCCACCAATAGTCGAGCTTCATGCCGCGCTCGAGATACTTGTCAACAAAGAAGATCTGGTTCTCCGTATTGGCGTTAATCATCTCCCCGAACTGATGCGAACTGCATGCAGCCAATTCGGGAACCGGCGGAAGCTTCCCGCCGGGACGCGGCATGTTGTGCGCGAGCATCCAGGCGCGCCAGACGTTCTGCGCATGAAGACGGTCGCCTTTCCAGAATTGGAGGACCACCATCGGCGTCCGCACCTCTTCTCCCGGCAGCAGTTTGAAGTGCGTCAATTCCTGTCCGGCACGGAGGCGCAGCCTGTTGCCGCTGTCCCGCGTGAACTCCGCCGCCCACTGCCCCGCCCAGCTCACCACGAAGATCATGCCCTCGTTGCCGGCGCCGATGTTGAAGTAGGGGAACTCGATCTGGGTGGGACGCCCCCCCGTGTTCGCCAGCCGTCTCTCCGTTCCGGCAGCAAGCGGCTCGTCGACGGGCTCGTAGCTGTCGGCGGTGCAATTGTCGCCCTTGTTCCTGTGCAGCACGTATTCTTCTTGTGCGTTTCGTTCGAACCATGCATCGATGGCCCGGACGTCGCTCAGTATCGGCGAATCGGTCTTGCCCGTGTTCTTGAAATACAACGTCCATTCCACTGTCGGGAAATCCGCGTACTGGACACCTTCGCACCGGACCACTAGGCCCGTTTCGGGGTCGGCATACGTAAGCGTGTGCTGCGTGCGCCGGCCGTCAAGGCGCTCCGCGGTTCGCTCCAGTTTCCACGAGTCCAGAAACTCGGAAGAGTCTCTGCCTCCGTAAGTAAACGAGAAGAACGGCGCCGGGGTGTACGGCGACCGCTGCGGGCCCAACTGCGTCATGTCACCCAGCCAAAGCTCCGAGTCATCTGCCAGAATCACCCTCGCGTCAGCCCAGTCCGACTGGTCGCACGCAATACCATCACCTGCATCCCCGACCGTGAGCACAAACTCAGTCACGCCGCCCAATTCTACCGATACAGGAACTCCCGGCATGCCCTCGCGCATAACCTCCGAACGCCATAACTCCTTGCCGCCGGCCTGGACGCCGAACACGACGCTTCCCCGCCCGCCGCTGGTCTGGTCGTTCGAATCTACCCCGGCAACCGCTTCAAACCGTTTCGCGGGTTGCGGAAGATACACAACGACGCGGCTCACGGCGTGGCAGTACAGGCCTCGGGCATACTCTTTGTCCACGATCCGCATCGGACGCCCCCCGCGGCTGTTCATCTGGACGGGGTCGTTGTTGGCAATCACGTAGATGCCTGTGCGCAGGGAGGTTTCCTCCGCCTTCCCTTCGAATTTCGCCGCAGCCCAACGGCTCGCCTCGTCCAACTCCGAAACAGTGGGAGTGGCCGATATGGCCACGTTCGCCACAATTGTGATGAGCAAGAGTCCCGTCATTGCGTAATCCCCCCTCTCTATGTGACGGCGTCAAACCCGAGAAGCCGCAACCCGGGCGGCCGTCTTTCCAAACCTGTCCTGCGCACCCGGGTCTCGTACGCGGGTCCGGACCCGTGTCCGGAACCTACCAAACACGCACAATTTTGTCAATAGGGGCTTCCCAAAACAGCACCCTGAACCTCCCTTCAAACACGAATGGCTGCCGCCAAGGATGTGTACAACCCATTTGCCCAAAAACGTTTATAAACACCCATCGAATCTTGGCAACCTGGGATTGCCGTTTACAATTCTGCAACCAAAACAGACCATTTCGAGGAGCTAATGCCCAGCGGGGGCTGCTGCTCCCGGTAGTCCGGGGATGTACACGTCCGAGCAGCCTGGCCGCGTGGGAATCGCGCGGTCGCAGGCAACGCACCACATTTCCCAGGCGCCATCGATGTAATTGTCGTTGCCAGGACGCCCGCAAGCCTGCGCAAACAGATACCATTTCCCCGCAATTTGATACAGCGCCGGAGTGGCGACATGATAGAGCGTGCGGTCGTCGTAGAGTCCCTGCCATTTCGTCTGGAGCACGGTGTCCACATCGAGCTGTGTCCATCCTTTTGCAGGGTCGGTGCTGACTGCCAGAACGGGCCGCCAACGCGCCCCGTGGTCCACCCCCACTTCAATGCAAAGAACGTACGTTCCCGCCAGCACCGAAATCTGGTGCCATTCGTAGTAGGCCTTGGGCGTGGACTCGAAAATCTGTCCCATGCCGCGCGGGTCTTCGGCGTTGAAGTGTCTCGTCCAGGACTTCCCGTCGTTCGAGGTGGCGAGCCGGATACCGGGCAAGGTGCCGTCCTTCCCGCGATAGGAGTAGTACATGTACCACCTCCATTGCTGCGCTCCCTCGTTCCACTCACGCATGACAGCCGCCTGGGAGGCCATGTCCTCGAAATACGGCGCGGCGGGCTCAGGCGCCAGTACAGGCGCAGTGCCATGCCGGACAATGGCGTCCCCGGCCACTTCTGAATAGCCGTCGGCCCCGGCGGGACAAATCGCCAGCCCGATACGATCCTGCACCGAGCCCGTGGTGCCGGAGTAATAAATGTAATACGCGTCTTCCTCGGCCACGTACAGGACCGTGTCCAGGCGGATAGTGCACGAATCCCAGCCACCCTTGGATGGTCCGAATACTGGATTCGCATCGTCCTGATGCCAGCGGAACGGGTCGCGTTCATCTGCCCAGGCCTTGCCCACCGCCGCCACGACCCGGTTGGACGACGAAACGGCGGAGTAGAACATGATCAATCGACCCGGAACTTTGGGATTGGGAAGAATACAGGGCTCCTCGATTTGCTGCGACATCCAGTCGTGGCTTGCTCGTGCCAGCACGACTTCGCCGCGAATCCCTGATTCAGCCCGCGCACCAACGGATGAAAACACCAACAGCGACAGGCATGTCGCGACAACCATGCCGCCGGCAAGACGGACCCTTCGCTGCTGGCTTGTGAATCGGATTCCATTCACGTGACACCTCCCGCCTCGCGTAACACGAACTCAGAGTCCCAGTATCGGCTCTTGCGATGTTCCCGTGCAAGAAAACCGTGTCTCCCAAGCCGTTGGGTAAACACCGGCGAAACTGGGAACGTCCTCATACGACTCGCAGACCCCGATTTGCTTTCAGCCGCTGAAAATGGGTTAGCCGCGATTCTTCCGCGCCAACGGCGCGCAAACATGCTCCCGGGTTACGGCTGCTCCTTCTTCAGCGCCAACGGCGCGAAACATACCAGCGTGGCCTGAAGGGCCAGGAAAACGGCATCAACCAAACGGAGAGGGCTGAAGGCCCGAAACAGCGTCATCCCAGGATTGCTCCGCCTTGCCACCTTTATGTTACTCGGAGCACAATGGTCACGCGACCCGGAGAATTCGGCGAATCTGCCCTCTGGCAGACAGGGAGGTGCGAAAGATGGCCTTTTCGCAACGGAAACGCGCGCAACTCAGGATGGCATTGAATCCCGTGCATGCCGTTTGCGCTGCAATCTGCCTGTCGATCGGCGCAACGGCCGTCTGCATGGAGACCCAGGAAACGGGAACGCCTTCGGCTGAGCCCATCTCACTTACCCGTTCCTCGCCCACTCTGCAATTGAATCTCGAGGCGAACCGTGGTTTCGCTGGCGTCACGAAACTGGGATGGGATACGGAAGGCACCGATCGCGCGGGCATCAACCTGCTCAAAGCGCCGATCGTATTGCGCATCGCCAAGGAAGGGAAGGCCATGGACCCTCCCTCCATCGCGGAAACGCCGGATCCGGCAACTGTCCGGTATCGCTTCTCCCTCGGGGAAGAAAGGGAGATAGTCTGGGAAATCTCCGCGCCGCCCGATATGCTGCGCATGCAGTTCTCCTCGAATGGAGACGTCTCGAGCGCAGTGGATGGACTGGAACTGGTTTTCCCGTTCGAACCAACCACCGCCGTCACGTGCGTCATCAGCACCAACTGGAATGAGGATGGCAAATTCGCCGTTCCAGCAATCCTGAGCGCGGCCGATCTTGGCCAGATGTTGATGACGTACACCGGGCAACGCGAAATCAGAGGACGGATTGAGGGGAGCCGCCCCGAGAAATGGGTCACGATGACCATCGAATTCCCGGTGACCTCTCAGGGCATCTTATCGTGCCTGGAGTTCACGCCCGTGGTATTGCCCATCCCTGCGGGGTTTACGGACGAGAGCCAATGGAAATCCGCACGCCGGGGATGGTTCAACCTCATCCAACTGAGCTGCGGCGCATCCGGAGGCAGCCGGGACGTGGCTGGCGTGTGGGCCAATAACGTGCTCAGCGACCCTGTGAGCAGCGTGTTATACATGTTGGCCGACGCCACGCTTCTGGTTCCAGAGTTGGCCCCCGGCGTCTCCATGCCGCCTATACTGCGGCGAACGGTCGAGTACTGGATAGACCACAAGACCAATGCGGACGGCCTCATCGCCTACACGGCGGGAGGCACGGCTGGACGCGAGGCCGCCAGCGAGACGGAAGGAGACCCCGGCCAGAATCAGAACGTGATGGACGCCAATCCCGCCGTCCTGATAGGCGCATGGGCTTATGTCAAGGCCACCGGAGATATGGAATGGCTCAAAGGCCGCATAGACGGCCTTGAATTCATCTCGCGCTATATGGAAAGGCGCGACGTGGACGGCGATGGGCTGCTCGAATCGAAGCAGAGCGGCAACAGCGGTTCACGGCCGCCCCGCAATCCGGATTGCGCCTGGGACTGCTACACAACCGGACACAAGAACGCGTACGTCAACACCTTGGCATACCGGGCCTGGCAGGGTCTCGCAGAACTTGAGAAACAGCTGGGACGCAACGAACTGGGAGAGCGTTACCAGCAGAAGGCCAACCAGTTGCGGGCCGCGTTTCTGCCCGCATTCTACAACCCTGAAACAGGCTGGCTAGGCTGGTGGAGAAGCAGAGACGGAGTCCTTCACGACTTCCATTCCGACGTGCCGACAAGCTTCGCAATCAATTACGGCCTCCTGGACACGGAGCAGGGCAAGGAGATGCTCGAGCGATATTGGCGCGCTCTTCAGGATACCGGATTTGGCCGGTTCGAGCTCGGCACGCCCGTATGCCTCATCCCGATTCCACGGGAGGAAATGGAGGTCTATTTCGAGTTCCAGCAGTTTCTTAACGGAGGCTGTTGCGTCAGCAACACCTCGTACCTCCTCAACGCGCTATATATGACCGGCATGACAACCCAGGCGGACCTCATCCTCCAAGCCATGTTGAAACGCCAGCGCGACGGCGCCTTTCCGAACGGCGGAGGGTTTCAGAACGGCTTCGTCGACCGCATGGGCTCGGGGGCCGAGGTTTTCGACTGGAACGGAAATCCCGCAGGCTATGAAGGCCACTTGGTGTATTGCTGGGCTTTCCTGCATTCCATGCTGCTTCGCGAGCCGGCGCTTCGAGACCGTGTATACAACAGCCGCTTCTGAATCCAGGCCCGGGCGGGGTCACGAAGAAGCGGCCCGCCGGCGGACCGGCAAGGCCGCTTCCATACGTTCAATCCGGCAGTCTGACGGGCTGGGCTCACCCTTCCTCAAGAACATCCAGGCCCATCAACTTGGACAAGTGCCGCAAGTCGTCCAGATGGTCTCCGTACGCGACCACACGGTGCAACAGAGTCATGGCGTCCTCGGTCTCAAGAGCGCTGCTCCAGTTCGCCGCCATCTTGGCCGCATCGCGAACCTCGGTGACTATCTGTGTGCGGCAACCGTGCACTGATCTCTCCGGCACCTCGATGATCTTACCTGTGGACGCCAGGATCGTGCTCAGGTTGACCAGCTTTGCCCGGGTGACAACCTCGCCCACGCGGTACTGCACCTCGGGCACGCAGCCGCTGCCGCCGACCTCCGAATGCCCGCGCAGCAAATAGGGCGCCGCGTCTCCGGCAGCTCCGTCCATCTTCAGCGGCGCCGTGCAATGAGCGGTCCACAACGCGTTGCGCGAGGTGTCAAAGGTGGCATTCCCCTGGAACCCCGGACGGTCAAACGCGTACTGGAACAAGAGCATGGTGAGCACCGAGTCCATGTCGCCTTCGCAGGCCGCCGGTATGCCTCGGTCCCGCAGCCGTGCGAACCCCAGGCACGGGAATCCGCGCGGGAGCCATCCCATGCAGGTGCCAATGGCCAGGGCGTCGGCTTGTTCCTGGTCGATGAGGCGGTTCAATGCGACACTGACGCGCGCGGCCTTCGCGATGTCTTCCGGGGTCGGCTCGACGATTTCCTTGGCGCCTTTGGTCCACGCCTCGATCTCGGCACGAACGGCCGCCTCGTCCGCGGCCGTGATCATGTCGTCGAAAACCTTCTCTTCGACCGCCACGACGTCAGCACCCAGGCGCTTCTTGACTTCGTCTGGTGTGCACGCCGCCTGCGTACCCCGTGCGGGAGGAAACAGCAGGATCCTGGTCTGCTGCATCATGGGGACCACGCGCAACAAACGCAGGGCGCGCTCCAACTCGTTGTAATCGCTGCTGGCCAGCAGTGCCACCGGATGCCCGGCACGGTGCCAGCGGGGAGCGTACATCCAGTCGTGCCCGCTCGCCGGCAACGAAAACACCACCATGGGACGGTTCTCCGCGAGAACCGGATTCACTACGCGCGTCAACGCGAAGTTCTGCACGTTGATTGCCAGGACGGGAACCCCCGGCCCTGCTTTGTCCAGAAGGGCCTGGGTTTCCTCCGGACTGCGTGACTCCCCGATGAGCAGCTCGATGTTTCCCAGATTCTTCTCCGCCTCGGCAAGCCGGGTTCTTACTGCGTCGATTTGCTTGTTGTCTGCGCCCCAATTGCGGTCATCCGGTTGTGGCTCCCCCGAAAGAATGACACAGATGCGCGACTTGCCGCGCACTCGTCCGGGCACCGCTTCGGAAGCCCACACGTGTGTCCATGTCGCGCCAGCCAGCAGCAACCCGCCCGCCGCGCTCATTCCAAAGAACTCCCTTCGCGTGCAGTGTTCACACATCGCCGACTCCTTTCCCCAAAGTAGTTTCCAGCTGTTGTCTTCCGGCTTCGGAGGCTTCATCCCTTCACATACTTCGCCAATTTGCCTGTTCGCCTCAGCGTGCGCACTTGACACAACACACGCGAAGGGCACTGCTCTGAATCTCGCCGATGGGTGGCAGGATGACCCACCCGAGCATCGTATCATATGGAGCAGATTCGTTCGACTCTTGTCTGTCATGTCGAACGGCGGGCTTGGACAATTGCCTTTCCAGATTCCCCCATGGTTGTGTACGAACAAAGCTTCAGAGGAGCAGGGGCCGCTTACGGGATTGGGGCCATGCGGGCGCATGTGAGGAAAACACCTCGGAGGTCATTGGTTCTGGAGCGCCTCGAGCATCGTGGCAATGTTTTCCGGCCTGGCGTCAGGGGGGATGTCATGGGCGGGAGCCGCGATGAGTCCCCCGCCCTTCCCCACGTCATCAAGAAGCCGTTTGACCTCTTCACGTACGCGCTCGGGGCTCGCATAGGGTAACGTCTTCTGAGTGCTGATGCCGCCGTAGAACGCGAGGCTGCCGCCATATTCGCGTTTGGCCTTGAAAACATCGATCACTTCCGGCTGAAACGGGTTGAAACAGTGCAACCCCGCGTCAATCAGCTCAGGGAACAATTCGTCCACCTTCCCGCAACTGTGAATGAAGACATACTTACCCCTTGCGCGCACCGCTTGATACATCTTCCTCACCCGAATCCCGATAAACTCGCGCCAGAGGTTAATGCCCATGATCAGGCCGTACTGGGAGCCCCAGTCGTCTCCAAACATCATGGCATCGATGTCGTAGCTGCACGCATGCTCGATCATCGCCAGGTTGAACTCAAGAATACGGTCAAAGAGCCGGTGGGCAAATGCGGGCTCGGCGATCATCGCTATGAGAAGGTTTTCCATGCCGTGCAATGTCCAGGCGCGTTCGAACAGACTGAATCCCAGGTTGACCACCCAGAACGCATCTTCGGAATTCGCCAGCGCGCCCTCGTAGCCCGCCCAACGCCCGGGCTCATCGGGATCCGGCAAGGCAACCCCTTCCAGGTTGTCCTTCGTGACCACCTGATTGCAGACGACGCCGATATCCTTGTCGATGCTTCTGTCCCAACGAACGCCGAATTGGTCTTCCCAGATATTGGTTCGCACCTCTCGCCAGGCTTTCGGTGGTTCCGTGCTTAAGAACGAGAAGGCGTTGCCCAGCCGCGAAGTGAAATCGGGGTCGCCGAGGTAATCCGCCATGGCCGCCCGCGCGCGTTGCGTAAACCCGATGTTATACGGGATGACGTCGGGCTGCTGATGATTCAGGGCGGCAATCACACGTTCCCGGTTTGTCATAGCCTCACACTCCCTCGCGTTCCGCCCTATGAATGCTGATGATGAACCCGCCGAACATCACATTCCAACCGACTCCAGAAACGCCCGGGCTTCTTCGCGATCGGCCACATTCACGCTGAAAAGCAGCCCTCTGTTTGGCAACGCCTTGAGCATGCCCGGGATATTCCGCCAATCGTCAAACGATTGAAGCACGAGCAGCTTACCTTTGCCCAGTATCTTTTCGTACATCGGGAAGTAGCGCGGCGAATCGCACTGGGGATTCCCGGAACCAGGAACCCATTGAATGCCGTCCAGCTCCGGGATCTCCAGCAACAGGTCGACGTGCGCCACCTGTCCAGGGCCGTCGAGATGATAGATGCCGTGCCCAAGCCGCCGGCACTGCTCCTGGACATCGGGAACAACGAAGCTCTCGAACATCGCGGGCGAGATCATCGCGCAGAAATCGCATTGAAAGGGGTAATAACGGCCGGGACACCAGATGCGTAACCAGCTCGACGTGCCCTGCTGTACGCCGGCAATGATCGGGGCCAACGCATCATAGGCCCGATGCCAGCCTTCCAGTAGTCTGCGGCGCATCCGATTGACGCGGTCTGGCACGCTGAGAAGGTCCATCAGGAGGTTTTCGGTTCCCCGCAGCGACGCCAGTACGTCCAGAATGCCCCCGATATCCGTCATGCCGAGAATGAACCGGTCTTTTGCCGCGTCAGCGCACATACGGGTAACTGACTGCAGGTATTGCCACCAGTGATTTGTCTCTTCGAACGCAAGTTCCTCGACCTCCTCCCACGATTGCGGCTTCTCGAACCACGCGGTTTGATTGAAATCATCATAGTCGAGATACCCGGAGAAACACGCGGCCAGGACGCCAGGGCCCAGGTTCAAGAACAAGCCGGGGAAAGCATCGCCAGCGCAGCAACCCGAATCCGCAAACGCCTCGAGTAGTCTTCTCAGGTGACCCAGATTGTCTTTGTATTTGAGAAACGACCATTGATCGAACTCAACAGCCGCGCCATTGCCCGCGGCCGGGTAATACACTTGGAAGACAGGCCGCTCGAGCCCGCGCGCCCACCACGCCTCGTAAGTCTCTCGAATCCCGCGCCAGTTACCACGATACATATCATCTCCCCGCTCTGTTAACAGGGCTGGCCAATCACCTGCAATACAGTAGGATGCCACGACGGCCGCAGTTGTCAGAGCAGCGCGCAAAAATGAAGTTTCTTGGGGATTCCAGGCGCAACGCATTCAATGGTCTTTGGAATCCCCGGCAGAAGGTCAAAGTAGTTGTCGGAAAATACCTGCCGCCCTCCATCCGGATAATGCACCCCGTGACAATAAACGTCGCTGAGCAATTCGATCCGGCGGCCCTTGACCGCCACCCGGAGGTTCGGCCGAAATATCCTGAGCTGACGATGCGCCGCAGGCTTCCAGATTGATGGAACGGTCTCAAATCCTTCCCCCATCAACCACGCCGCATAGACGCATTCCAGCGGAGCCCAGGGTGAACAGCCCCGTACTCGTTCGCGAGCCACCTCCACCATGCTGTTGGGCGTCAGGGCAAGCGGCCGGGAAGAAACCCGCGAGTCGGTCCCGTCGGTCCGGAACCACCCGTAGTGAACCTCGACCTCGCAAGGTTTCAGAGTATCGTTAACGACCCTTACTGCCAGGTGGCTGCCGCGACGACGCACGATGGCTTTGACGGGTGCGCAGGCGTTTCGAATCCAGTAATAGCTGGGTTTACGGCGCAGATAATAGTCGATGGGCGTCCACCCGGTTTCGCCCCAGCAGTCGTCGTACATCCAGATGAGAGCACCCTGGCAATCATAGCGGCCGTCGTGTTTCCGAAACCGAAGTGCCTCGAGAGAAAGACCATACATGGTGGCCTGGAACATCTGACCGTAGAGGATCCGCGCCTCGAGGCTCAAGCCCGCCACATCCGCATAGTGCCGTTCGATGGCGGCCGGAATGGTGTTCTTCTCGAACGTGTTCGTGTGTTCTTTCCATGCCCGCGAATCCGTATTTACCTCTTCGGGCTTGAGATACTCGCGCACGGACTCGAGGCGGCAATAGCCGATGACCCCGTACTCGCTGACAAACGGCGAGACGCATTCGTCATAAACCTCGGGATCGATTCGCCGGTTCATGTCCGGGTTCATGGTTCCCTGCGGCCACCAATGACAATCCCCGTCTCTCTCCGAATTGGGCGATTCGCCGCCGCAGGGGCTGCTGGGCCAATACGGACGGTCCGGGTCCAGAGCACGGCAGACATCGGGCAGAATCTGGTTGTAAAGAACGGTCCCGCCCACGCGCAGGTCCTTGTCGCGGACATCTTTCCCGGCGTTCCACCAGTCGGCGAACCCCCACACGTTCTCGTTGTTGCCACACCAGAGCGCGATACTGGGATGATGACGGAGCGAACGCACAACGCTTTCAGCCTCCGCCCGGACGGCATTGCGGAATTCCGGCTCATGGTCGGGATATTGGGCACACGCAAACATGAAGTCTTGCCAGACCAGAATGCCAGCCCGGTCGCATGCGCCATAGAAATCGGGCGATTCGTATACGCCGCCTCCCCAAACCCGAAACATGTTCAGGTTGGCGTTCTTGGCCTCGGCTACCAGCGCATCATACTTGGCTTTGTTCACGCGGGCGATGATCGCGTCGGCGGGTATCCAATTCCCGCCCTTGCAGAACACGTCCTGTCCGTTGACCTTGATGCAGAAACGGCTGCCAGGGCCTGCGTTCTCAGAGCGGTCGAGTTCTATCGTGCGAAGACCAATATCCATCTCCCGGCAGTCGCACACCTCTCCATCGTGCAGCGCATGGACCGCCACGCGGTAAAGCGGCTGGTCTCCCATGCCGTTGGGCCACCAAAGTTTCGGGTCAGGTATCTCAACGCGAAAAGAAGCCGCCGAGCGCCCCACCCGGGCCCGGAGGTTAACGGTCCGCCGGATAGTTTTCCCCTCCGGCGGCGTGATGCTAAGCTTCAATTCGCCGCGCCGTTCACTCCAAGGGTGAAGGTTCTCGACCACGACGCTGACATCCAGGCTGACGGCTTCCCGGCATATCCGCGTGCTACACGTCACATCATGAAGCGTAATGCCCGAATGCGCCTCGATTCGCACGCCGCGCCAGATGCCGATGTTCGGAAGCGCGTCCACCCAGTCCCATCCGTAGGTGAACTGGGGTTTGCGCAGATGGCTGATACCCGGGAAGCTCTGCCTGCTCTTCCGTTTCGAGCCTTTGGGGCGAAGCGATTTGTCAACGAGCTCTTCCCCCGCCGTAAGGCGCACGACGAGCCGGTTCTTCCTTTTCAGGATTCTCCGGACATCGAACACGTGAGGAACAAACGCGTTGCGGGTTTCTCCGAGGAATTCGCCGTTCAGGAATACCTGCGCGTACAGGTCCATGCCGTCAAACACAAGCTGCTGGCGTTCATGCGCTGGAACGGCCTCCGATGCCTCGAATGTCCTGCCGAACCACCAGGAGCGATGCTCGGGCCAGCGTGATTTCTTGGCGTTCAGGCTGACCAGAGGCTCTTCCAGCCGCCCCGCACGAAGCAAATCAAGATGGATTTCCCCTGGAACCTTGGCACGCATCCATCCCGCCCGAGAACCGAGCACCTTGGCCAAACCCGCGATGCCCTTGCATGCGAGCGGCGCTTCTTTCACCTTCCATGCGCCGTCCAAAGACAGAATGTTCATCTCGTGTTCTTTCCAACCCAATGTTTCGCCCCACGCAGGCCGTTCGCCAGGGTGCGTTCCACCTGCAGACCCGCGCTCCAACTACAAAATGCGCCGCTGTGCCCGCAGCAAAGATTGTACTCGCCGCAAGCGCTCCGGAGAAGCTCATGGAAAATCGGCAAAGAAAATGGAATGAGGTTTGCACTTGGTCTGGTTCGAAGTCCTTCTCGGTTCCCCTGCAACACCATC
>DAOLNV010000010.1:107715-111831 GCA_035416745.1 Candidatus Hydrogenedentota bacterium
CCCCCAGAACTCGTTGAATTTGTTCCTTTCCAGAACAACCCGGTGTTCGAGCCCGGAGGTCCGGAAAGCTGGGACGCTTCGATCCGCGAACGCGGCTGGATTCTCCGGGAAAACGGCGCGTACCACCTCTGGTACACAGGCTATCGTCCCTCCGAATCCGAAACCATGAAGCTGGGGTATGCCACGTCATCCGACGGGATCACCTGGACCCGTTGCCCCGGAAATCCCATCTACACCGAGCACTGGGTAGAAGACATGATGGTCGTGAAACGCGCGGACACCTATTACATGTTCGCGGAAGGCAAGGACGACCAGGCCCATCTGCTGACCTCGACGGACGGCATTCAGTGGACGCGCCAAGGGACGCTGGACATCCGCAAGGCCGACGGCGAGCCGCTCGACCCGGGACCATTCGGCACACCAGCGGCATTGTACGAGAACGGGACATGGTACTTGTTCTACGAACGGAATGACGAAGCCGTATGGCTGGCGGCCTCGAAAGACATGCGCGTATGGACCAATGTTCAGGACGAACCCGTGCTCAAGCCCGGGCCCGAGCCTTACGATATCACCATGATTGCGGTCAACCAGGTCATCAAGTACAACAACCGCTACTACGCCTACTATCACGCCACCTGCCCGGAAAACGGCCGGGACCGTTGGACGATGTGCGTCGCAGCGTCGCCGGACCTGATTCACTGGCAGAAGTACCCCGCGAACCCCATCGTGGGGCCCGACCAGTCGAGCGGCATCCTCGTGCACGACGGCAAGCTGTTCCGCCTCTACTGCATGCACCGCGCCGTGAACCTCTTCTTTCCAAAAGCCGCCGTTTCCGAGGACCAGGTTTCAAATCCCGAGAAATGATCTCGGTAAACAAAGCAAACGGATTCAACCATTGAACTCGAGGGACGAGCGATGCGAAGAGTGCCTGTTCTCCTGATTCTTCTTGGCTTTTCAGCCACAGTCGTGGCGGCGCCCATCACCACCGGCACGTTGCTCGACGAGATGACCGACATGCACCGTCTGACCCGGTTCCCCGACCCGGCGTACAAGACCGTCCAGTTCTCGTCTTACGACCACCGAAGCGCGGTCCCGGCAGGCCCGAGGTGGTTTGATAATTCGGATGGTTTCGGCAGAGAGCCCATCCCGAATTTTGAATCCGTCCTGCGAGCACCTGAAGGAGACAGTCCGGGCGAATACCTCATGTGCGACGTCCAGGGACCCGGCGCTATCGTGCGTCTCTGGACCGCCCGAATCACCGGCGCCATTCGCATGTACCTTGATGACGCCGTGACTCCGTTGTACGACGGGCCAGCCGAGGAGTTTTTTCTGCACCCCTACAACGCCTATCTGCAGGGCTCGGGCGTAACGGCTGAGGCATTGGAGAACACCTTTTATCAGCGGAACGCGGCCTATGCGCCCATTCCCTTTGCCAAACGTTGCCGGCTCGTCTGGCTTGGAAACCACGGGGACATCCACTTCTACGAGATCCAGGTGCGCACCTACCAAATCGGAACGGAAGTCGTCACGTTCTCGCCACAAGACATCGCGTCGAATGCGGAGCGTATTCAACGAGCCGCGGCAGTCCTGGCAGACCCCGACGCGCATTGGGCTTATCAATCCACCCGGCAACCGGTCGCGCTGTCCGTGACAATCCCCCCGGCCGACATGAAGGAAGCTCTGAAACTCGAAGGCCCGGGCGCGCTTGAGAATCTGGTCTTGAAGGTCGACGCGGCCAATATCGCTCTCGGCCTGCGACAAACCGTGATGCACGTCGTGTGCGACGGTTTTCCCTGGGGACAAGTCGAGTCCCCGGTAGGCGACTTCTTTGGGGCCGGACCCGGCGTCAACCCCTACCAGTCCATCCCCTTCACGGTTGCGCCCGACGGCACGATGACCTGCCGTTACGTCATGCCTTTCAAGGAATCCCTCGTGCTCCTTTTCGAGAACCACGGCGCCCAGGAAGTGAGCGTGACCGGGGCCGCACTGCCCATGGACTATACCTGGGACGAAGCCTCCTCGATGCATTTCCGGGCACGCTGGCGTGTAGACCACGACCTTGTGGCATCGGGCAGGGAAGTCATGGGCGTTCAGGACATGCCGTTCCTGCTTGGCCGCGGGCAAGGGGTCTACGTAGGAACCGCTATCATGCTGCTGAATCCCAACCCGGTGCCTACCTCTCATGGCAACTGGTGGGGCGAAGGCGACGAGAAGATCTTCGTTGACGACGATGTCCGGCCCTCTATCTACGGGACGGGGTCGGAAGACTATTTCAACTACGCATGGTCCGCCAACGATATCTTTGACTTCCCCTATTGCGGCCAGCCGCGAAACGACGGGCCCGCGAACAGAGGGTTCGTGGTGAATTACCGCTGGCACGTGCTCGATTCCCTGCCCTTCTCAAACAGTATCGCCTTCTACATGGAGCTCTTCAGTCATGAACGAACGGAGGGCTTTTCGTACGGCCGTATGGCATATCACTACGCCCGGCCGGGGTTCATTGACGATCATCTCCCCTTGAACAACCATGCCCTTTGTATACCCACGCTGCCGGAGACATGGGAACCCGCGGCACGATTTGGGGCGGAGGAATTCACGTTTTTCGCTTGCGAAGACCTCATAACGTCCAGGGGCCGTAAGAAATTCGAGACAGGCGGGCTCTGGCAGGGCGGACAGGTCCTGACGTGGACTCCGGCCAAGGCGGACGAGAAACTCGAGATGACGGTTGATATAGAGAAGGCTGGCGATTACTCCCTGATGCTGGTATGTATGCTGAGGCCCGACGGCGGCGCATTTCGTGCCGAGCTGAACGGAGAAGCCCTCCCGTTCGACGGCAGCGACCCCGTAAAGCTGGTTGCTCCCCATCATGTGCAATCGCGGGCTTTTGGCGCCAGGATGAAGGGACTGAAAGCAGGCAAACAGACCCTCACGTTTATCGCGGCCGAGGGTGGTAAACCCGTTGGACTGGATTTCGTCGGATTCCGCCCGCGTTGAGAATCTCAGGACTTCTCGGGAGTCTGAGAGTCTGTGAACAAGCTACGAGTTTCGAGGTGCGTCGATCAATCACTTGGACACCTGCACGCCAAACGTTGCCGCGGCCTGCTGTCCTCCGGGGGTTGCGCGCGCCGGAAGACTTATCGGATACTGAAATGCATTCAAAAAGGAGAAGGAAAAAATGAAACCGACTCATTACACCCGACGCGACATGTTGCGTACAGGCGCGGCCCTGGCCATCTCGCCCGCGATTGTGTCCGTCGCACAGGCAGCTGAGACCGAAGCCCCCGCCAAGGGTCCCGTCGTCGGCATTTCCACCCTGGGATTCGGCAGTTACTCAAACCGTCAGCTTGCGCAGGAACTCGCAGCGGAAGGCTTTCACACTATCCAGCTGTTTCTCAATCAGTCCGATAGCCAGTATTGGATGTACAACGGGCGGACCGATGTTTCGGCTCTGACTCCGGAGCGCTGCAAGGAGATCGCGAACGAATACCGCTCCGCGGGCATTGCCATCCATAGTATCGGCGTGTACACCAACCTCATACATCCGGACCCGGCCGAGCGCGCGGCGAATCTCGACTATTTCGAGGCGATGATGCGCATCGGCGAGAATATGGACGTGCGCGTGTTCATTACCGAGGCCGGCCATTACGATGTGGAGGGCAGCGTTCCCTACCATTTTCAGACCGATGCATGGAATCAGATGGTCGAAACCGCGAAAGAACTCGCAAGACGCGCCGAGGCTCACAACGCAACCGTTTTGCTCGAGCCCTACTTCATGAGCTTTTTCGCCAGCGCAAAACGCTTGCGCGTCTTCATCGAGGAAGTTGCATCCTCGCGGGTCCGTGCGTTGCTCGACCCCGCCAATCTCCTGGAGTTGAACGACCTCGATGAGATGTTCACGCAGTTGGGACCGTACATAGATTGCGTGCACGCAAAAGATCGGAAACTTCACGTCGACCGCGGCGTCCCCGCCGGACAGGGCGATATCGATTATCCGAAGTTTGTGGCCCTCGCCGCCAAACACGCACCTAAAGCACCCCTTGTCCTTGAATACGTGGGACCGAACGACTACAGACAGGCCCGTGACATCCTGCAAAAGGCGATAAGCTCTCCGGCAGT
>DAOLNV010000011.1:0-23140 GCA_035416745.1 Candidatus Hydrogenedentota bacterium
GCGCCCCTGGGAGCGCCGAGCGCCAGCTCGGCATTCTTCTGCCATCTGCCGCGCCGGCGCTCCGGAAGTCCCATGTTTCGCGCCGTCGGCGGACCGGGGGACGCATCCCGGGCACCTTTGGCGGTGTTATCTAACCACGGCAAAGAGATGGCGCCCCTGGGAGCGCCGAGCGCCAGCTCGGCATTCTTCTGCCATCTGCCGCGCCGGCGCTCCGGAAGTCCCATGTTTCGCGCCGTCGGCGGACCGGGGGACGCATCCCGGGCACCTTTGGCGGTGTTATCTAACCACGGCAAAGAGATGGCGCCCCTGGGAGCGCCGAGCGCCAGCTCGGCATTCTTCTGCCATCTGCCGCGCCGGCGCTCCGGAAGTCCCATGTTTCGCGCCGTCGGCGGTCCGAAGAAACCATGTTTCGCGCGGTTGGCGGTGAAGCGGGGGGAGCCGTAATCCGGGAGTTTGTTGCGCGCCGTTGGCGCTGTAACGCAATACGGGGAAGCGGCCCTGACTTGACGGGTGTGCCGAAATGCAGCCCGTGACCGCGAATGCCGAAATGGTTACGCTGCGCGGGTTCACGTTGTCCGGATATGGGATGGGCGTTGGCTTGATCTTCCCGGTGTCTGGTGTTTAGGCTGGTTTCCGGTGCTTAGTGACCGGAGGGGCTTGAGTATGCGAATCTCGCCCCGTCCACAACCATGAACCACAGACGGCACGAGGAGATACACGGATCATGGACGCCATTGAAGCTCTTAAGAGCCGCCGAAGCGTACGGTCCTTCAAGCCGGACCCGGTGCGAAGGGAAGTCATCGAAAACATCGTGGACTGTGCCCGCCTCGCGGCTACCGCGCGGAACGAGCAGCCCTGGGAGTTCGTTGTGGTGACAAACGCCGGGATGCGCAAACACATCGCGGATACCACTGATTTCGGGAAGTTCATCGCGACGGCCCCCGTGTGCATCGCCGTAATCTGCGAAGGCAGCAAGTATTATCTCGAGGATGGTTCCGCTGCCACCCAGAACATCCTTGTCGCGGCGCGTGCTCACGGTCTCGGCGCCTGTTGGGTGGCTGGCGACAAGAAACCGTATGCAGACACCATCCGGGCCATGTTGGGGGCCCCTGAGGGCTACAAGCTGGTCAGCCTGGTTGCTCTGGGCCATCCCGGCGAATACCCCAGCCCCGCCAAACGGGAACTAAACGAAGTATTGCATTGGGAAACATTCTGATGCCGCGTCGCTGACGCCAAGGGGGGGACATGCGGAAGGCCGTGCTGCTGGCAGCGCTGTGTGTTGCGTTCGGGTGGGAAGCGGCGACGGCCCCCAATCAGATTGCCGTGCCCGCGGACGCGTCGCCCCTGGTGAAATTCGCCGCCGCCGAGGCGCGGCGCTACATCTATGTGCGCACGGGCCAGCTCCTGCCCATCGCTGAAGGCGAAAACATAAAGAGCGACACCATTGTGGTGGGCTCGAAGACGTATCTCCCGGCTGCCCAGCCCCGGCAGGACGCCGGCGACGCTCCGTGGGACAAGGCGCGCGCCGAACAGGGGTACGTCATCAAGACCGTCCCTCACGGCGCGCACAGACTCGTGGTCATCGCGGGTTCGAGCGACGTGGCGACCTTGTACGCGGCATACCGTTTCGCGGAACTCCTCGGCGTGCGCTTCTATCTGCACGGCGACGTCGTTCCCGACGAACGGATGCCCTGGCAACTCCCGGATTTCGATGTGGAGGAGAGCCCCCTGTTCGCGACGCGCGGCATCCAGCCCTTCCACGATTTTCCCGAGGGACCCGACTGGTGGAATCTCGACGACTATAAGGCCATCATCGGCCAGCTTCCCAAGCTCCGCATGAATTTCATCGGGTTGCACACCTACCCGGAAGACCGCCCCAACGCCGAACCCACGGTCTGGATCGGCCGCCCCGAGGATGTCCGAGAACACGGCCGAGTCGCGCACGGCTACCCTGCCATCTACTACAACACGGCGCTGCCGGTCGGCTGGGGCCTTTCTCCAAAGGCGACCAGCGCCTACCCCGCCGGAGCAGCGGCCTTATATGATCGCGACGATTTCGGGCCGGACATCATGCGCGGCCTTTCCCCGCGCCCGGACACGCCCGAGGAATGCCTCGAAGTCTTCAACCGCGCCGGGGCCATGTTCCGTGATGCCTTCACGTTTGCCCGGTTCCTGGGGGTCAAGACGTGTATCGGCACCGAAACGCCCCTGACCGTCCCGCGCGCGGTCCGCGAGCAGTTTCCCTCGGGACCGAACACCTTCGAGGTCATCGGGGGCAAGACGGCCAGTTACCAGGACCCCATCGAGGGAACGGAGCTGGACGCCCTGTACCAGAGCGTCCGTTACGACCTTGAAGGATACGCGATCGCATTGCCGCAAGGCTCCTATGCCGTCACCCTGCACTTCTGTGAAGTGGCCTACGGAACCGTGGGTGCGCGGGTGTTCGGCGTCACGCTCGAGGGACTTACGGCCATTGATAGTCTCGACATCTACGCCCGCGCCGGCAAGGATGCCGCCCTCGACGTCCCGTTCGAGAACGTGCGCGTGGCTGACGGCGTTCTTAACATCGATTTCATCCAACAGGTCGAGTATCCCGCCATTGCCGGCATCAGCGTGGCGGGCCAGGGCGCGGAGGTCTACATTGATTGCGGCGGTCCCGGCGTGGGCCCGTTCGCCGGGGATGACGGCAACGCCCCTCTTGAACCTGCCGCGGTCCAGGAATTGTACGCGGGCATCTTCAAACGCATCATGGCCGCCCACCCGCTGGATTACTACTGGTTCTGGACCCCGGAGGGGTGGACCTGGGAAGGAGCGCAATCGGACCAGGTGAAGAACACTATCGCCGATATCCAACTCGCCATCGCCGCGGCCAAAGAAGTGAACGCGCCGTTCCAACTCGCCACCTGCGGATGGGTATTGGGACCCCAGGATGATCGCGCTCTGTTTGGCCGCGTCTTGCCGCCCGGCATGCCGGTGAGCTGCATCAGCCGGTCCGTGGGCCACGCGCCGCTCGAGCCCGGTTTCGCGGAAGTCCAGAACCGCGAGAAATGGGCTATTCCCTGGCTCGAAGACGACCCCGCCATGGTGAGCCCGCAGTTGTGGGTCGGCCGCATGCGGCGCGACGCCTGCGATGCTCTCCGTTACGGGTGCACGGGCCTCCTTGGCATTCACTGGCGCACGCGCATCCTCGGCCCCAACGTCTCCGCGCTCGCCAAGGCCGCGTGGGACCAGGAACCGTGGGCAATGGACCTCGAGGGGGTCCGCCGGGCCAAGGGCGGCGAGGCCGGCGCCGATGCGGGGCTCCCGCGCGACTTCCCCGCGGCCGATTTCTATGAAGATTGGGCCGCTGCGTCGTTTGGCCCGCAATCCGCGGCGGCAGTCGCGGCCGTGTTCGCGCGCATCGACGGGAAACTGCCGCGGCCCTCGGACTGGGTGGGCGGCCCCGGCGGGTTCAACCCCGACAGCCGTCCCTGGGAGACTGTCGCGCAGGAATACGCGTTTCTCGACGAACTGGAGGCCCTGCGCGGGAACGTCGCCGGCGCGGGAAATCTCGGACGTTTTGACTACTGGCTGAACACCTTCCGCTACATGCGCGAATCGGACCGCATGCGCGGCCTGTGGCATCGCAGCACCCAAGCCATCGACAAGACGGAGAAGGCCGCCAGCAAGGAAGAGCAGGCGCGCATCGCCCGCGACGAGGCCCTGCCCGCGTACCGCGGCCTCGCAGCCTGTATCCGCGACATGTACACGTACCTGCTTGCTTCGGTATCGACCTCGGGCGGCATGGGGAACTTCACCAACCTCGAGCAACACAGCATGCCCCAGATTCTGTATGGTCCTGGCGAGAAGCTTGCCGGCCTTCTGGGCGAACCGTTGCCGGCCGATGCCCTGCTTGATCAGCAGTACCGGGGCCCGGACCGCGTCTTCGTGCGCACCGTCCGCACGTGCATTTTCGCCAGCGAACCGCTCACCGTCAGCGCGACCGTGCTGGCCGCTCAAGCGCCCCAGGCGGTGGCTCTGCTGAGCCGGCCGCTGGGAGAGGGGCCGTTCGAGGAACAGCCGATGCAGCATGTGGCCCGCGGCATCTACGCCGCCACAGTCCCGCCCGGTGCCCGCGAACAGGACTTCGAGTACTGCGTCAGAGCCACCTTGAACGACGGGAAGACGTTGGTCTGGCCGCCAACCGCCCCCGGCCTCTGTCAAACCGTCGTGGTGGCCCCCTGAAACGTCGCGCACCACGGATTCCGGGTGTCCGCCGAATAAAACCCGGTTATGACTCGTATTTCTGCATGAGACGGGCTACGGGCCCGCGTAGTGGGCGCATGGGCGCACATCGTTTCTCCCGGATTGGACACCTGTGGCCGTAATCTTGTCTAATGGAAAGGGTAACTGTCGAAGGGAGGTATTCTATGCCTACCGTAAGAAACCGCCGGGCCGGACTGCTGGCGCTGTGCGCGGCCTTGGCGATTCCTGGGGCAGCGGCTTGGGGTCAATTCATTCAACTCGAGCCGCCCGGACAGCGCGACTTCATCCTGGACAAGGCGGACCTCATCACGCCGGAACACGAACAGCAAATCCGCGCCATCTGCGACAAACTGCTTACGGAACGCGCTATCCCCATCGTCGTGGTGACTATCGAATCGATGGCTCAGTACGGCGCGCCCAACATCCGGATCGAGACCTTCGCGACCGTCCTTTTCAATCAATGGGGCATCGGGTACAAGGAAGTGCAGGGAACCGAGTGGAATACGGGCATTCTGTTCCTCGTATCGTCGGGCGATCGCACCGCACGTATCGAGTTGGGCGCGACCTGGGGGCACGAGCACGACCAGGTCGCTCAGCGCATCATGGACGACTACATCATCCCCTCGTTTAAACGCGGCCAGTTCTCGGAGGGCATAGTGCTTGGGGTCGAGAGTCTGGACAAGATGGCCCGCGGCCTCACCCTTCCGCGAAAGCCCGTGCCGTGGTGGCATTTCGCGCTGCTTCTCGGCGGCATCGGGCTGGCCATATTCACCATCGTGTCGCTGATTCGCCGCGGCGCGAGCGGGTGGGCATGGATTTTCTGGGGCGTTGTTTTCGGCATCCTGGGCTATATCCTGTATAGCATGCTTACCAGCAGCAGCCGGAGCGGCGGCGGATTCAGCGGCGGCTCGTTCGGCGGCGGGTTCTCGGGCGGTGGCGGCGCCACCGGTTCGTGGTAGGAGGTGCCCCATGCAGTTGGCTTCAACATTCTTCACGAAAGATGAGGTGGCGCAGATAGAAGCCGCCGTGGCCAAGGCGGAATCGAAGACCTCCGCCGAGATCGTGCCGGTCGTGGCCACCGCCTCTGGCCGGTATGATCGGCCCGAAGATATCGTGGGTTTATGGTGCGGCGCCGTTGCGGCCGCCGTGGCATGGTTGTTGTTCCGCGGGGCGCCGGAACCGGAATCGGGCTGGGGGTTCCAATGGGGTACGCTGGAACTGCCGGCCATCCTCGTTGCGCTGGTGCTGGGTTTCGTCACCGGCGCCGCCGCGGCCAGTTCTTTCGGCAGTCTGCGGCGCCTGTTCACGCCGCGAAATCAACTGCGCGACGAGGTTGCCTTGCGCGCCCGCCAAGTGTTCTTCGACAACCGCATCCATCGCACGGAAGGCGCTACGGGACTGCTCGTGTACCTCTCGGTTTTCGAGCGGATGGCTGCCGTGCTCGGGGACGAGTCCGTCCTCCAGAAACTTGGCCAAAGCGCCCTCAACGAGTTGTGCGCAAGACTGACCGAGGGCATGCGGAACGGGACAAGAGCCGAAAGCCTCTGCAACGTCATCCACGACGCCGGCGAAGCCCTGGGCAGGGTGCTTCCCCGCGCGCAGGACGACGTCAACGAGCTTGAAAACACGTTAATCGTGTTGGATGAGTAACCCGAACGGGTGGTACAAGGCGCCGGCGCATTTCCGCCGGCGCGCGCGAGGGATTGCGTGTCGCACGTGGAACTGATCTCGGGGCAACAGCGCCTGCCATCGGTGCGGGGCCTTGTCCTGCTGCAAAACGCGCGGGGCCGGGCGTTCACTGCGGTAGACGTCATGCGCTGGCTGCGGCTCAGCCGCCTTGGATTTCAGACGCACAAGATCGACGTCTTCCTTCGGGGCGAAGCGCCAACCGGACTCGAACCGCTGCTCGAACGCGGCGAGCAACTCGATGCGCGCATCTCGCTGCGGACGGCGTGCGCTCAGCCGCCGCCCGATCTGGGGGCACTCAAACAACACGGTCTGTTGGACGTATTCCTGAGCCCTCCCGACGTTGCCGCGCCGGCTGCAGCCCAATGGCTGGACGCGGCAAAAGAGTCCGGGCTGGCAGTGCGCCTCCAGGTGCAGGCCCCGTTTTCGTTCGACGCCGATGCCGCGGCGCACCTTGCCGAACGGTGGCATGAAACGAACGTCGTGGCCGTGAACATCGCCTTGGTTGACCCCTTCCTTGCTCAGCCGCCCTGCCGCGACGGAGCGCACAGCGAAACCACCGTCGTGACCGCCAACCGGCTCGCGCATGCAGTAGCCGCCCAGGGAATTGAAACAAACCTCCTTTTCTGGCCCGAAAGTCTGGTCGAGCCAGAGAACCGGGTCCACCTCGTTACCGCGCGGCAGTTCTCGAACGACCACCAGCAGTACGAGGCCGAGGCATACGCTCTCGCCGCGTGTCTGAACCACCGTGGTCCGACCGTCGCGCGGCTCGTGCTCCTGATGCTCCTGAACCAGTACACGTCGTACCGGAATCCCATTGACAGTGCGCTGTTCCCATGGCTCATCAACCGCCCTTGGCTCCATGCGCGCGCCTGGGCCTTGCACAAGGTCACGAGGTACTGGCGAAGACGCAACCGCAGCCGCGCCGAATCAACCGGCGAAGGGGGGCTGGTCCAAGGTTTTGCCAAGCAAGACCGCGCGGTTTGCCCCGAGAGTCTTCCTGATCGTTCAGCCAGGCAAGACCGGGGTGGTTCGGAGAGTTTTTCGCGTCTGATGCGCATCGGTAAGGATGCTGGGCTCGGGACAGACACGTCTCGCTCCTTGCGCCGCTCGTTGGCGTCGGTCCCTCAACAGAACCGTGCGGAGTGTGCCGAGGGCTTTTCCAGAACTCTCACGGGACTCTCCTTCGAACCATCGGACGAACCCTCGCGTTATCCTTCCCGCGAACAGCCAAAATATCTCGACGAAGTCGACAGGGACCGCCTCCATTTCAGTGAAACCCTGGCCACTCTCGCCGAGGAAGCGCGCCAGGTGGTCAACAACCGTCCGCCCACGCGCGAATTGGACTCTTTCGAATACGCCGTCGAGGGCCAGGCCATGATGCAGATGCCCGGCGGCAACCGCTGGTTCTCGTTCACCAACACGGAGAAACTCAGCACGCCCCTCGCACGCCTCGAACCCCCGTTTACCATCGCGGTCACCATCGGAGGCGGCTCGGCGGACTACATCGGGTTCGGGTTTGGCCGGCAGCGCAAAGTTCTGTGTCCGATGGAGGCGTATGTACACAAGCTCGTCCTCCATGTGTCCGAAGACGGACGCTACGTTTTGTTGCGCGACGACGTGCCGATGCGGCCGGAGGTCCTTGAGCGCGGCATGTACACGCCTGCACGGCTGGGAGGGGTCCTGGAACCCCAGATAAGCATCTGGAACATAGACGGGTCGGTGGTCACGCAAGCAGTGCAGCTCTGGGAAGGCGCGCCCGAACGCCCTGCGTCCCGGGACATTCGGTTCTCGGTCGTGATGGTGTGCACGCGCTACGCGCGGCGCATGCAGGCCGCGCTCAAGGCCGTCGCGGCACAGCGTGGCGTTCCGCTCGACAGCATCGAGGTCATCGTTGCTTACGTCCCCGGCGTGGACGCAACCGATGACATCCTCGACTCGATGGGGCTGGTGCACTCGGCGCTCCGCATCGTCCGGTCGCCGTTCCCGCCGCAGAACGTGCGCTCGAAAGGCCTCCTCATCAATGAGTCCGTTCGAATGGCCTCCGGTGAATGGACCATTCTCCTCGATGCCGACATCATCGTGCCGCCGGACCTGTTCGCCCGGCTGGCCGAGGCGCCCGGCGACGTGGCGTTCGCCGCGCCCGAAGGACGCAAGCTGTTGAGCCGCGAGACTACCGCGCGTATCCTGCTGGGCGAACTGGACCCCCACGCGGAATGGGACGCCCTGTTCAAGGGCCCGGGCGAGTACCGCCTCCGCGAAACCTTCGGCGTCCCCATCGGGTATTGCCAATGTGTGCGGACCAAATGCCTCGAAACGGTGAAGTACGAGGAGCATGAGCATTTCGAGGGGGCCGATTACCGGTTCGCGGTGGATATGGAAGCGCGGTTCGGCAAGGCACAACGCCTCGACGGCGTATCCGTGCTTCACCTCGACCACGCCGGCAGCCAGTGGTATGGTACCGGGAAACAATTCTGACAGCGGCCCCGCCAGCCGCCTCCACAGGGGGGAAACGCGCATATGTTTTACACGCATTCCGACAAAGGTTACCGAGAGGTTCTTCCTCTGATCCGCATAAAGACCATCTCCTATGGTGACCGCACGCTCACGGTCGAGTTTCGCATGGCTGCCGGCGCCAAACTCCCCAATCACGCCCACCTTCACGAACAGGCCGGGTTTCTCGCGGCGGGGCGCATCCGCCTCTACATCGGCGGCGCCACCTTCGATGTCCGCCCCGGCGATGCCTGGACCATTCCCGGCAACGTCGAGCACGGCGCGGACATTGTCGAGGAATCCGTCGCTGTCGAGGTCTTCTCGCCGGTGCGCGAAGACTATCTGCCCCAGAACGCGTAACGCGCAAGAGCCATTGGAAAAAGTGGCGCAGAAAAGGACCTGATCGGCCAAAGGGACCCAAAAGAGGCCGAGAGGAAATGGCACGTCTGGGTTCGCCACGCAGCGGTTTGGCGGGCAGCTTCTGCCGCCCCTTGCGGGGCTGAAGGGATGGGTTGGCCGGGGTCCCAGGGCTGCGCCACGCGTTCCGCGTGGCTGGCCCTGGGCTACGTCCTTCCGCCCCTCCGGGGCTGGAAAGGGGGACGATCGATGTCCCAGGGTGCGAGTCGCAAGGGCAAGAGAGTTGAAGGCTCGATACGTAAACAAGCCGTTGTCGCAAGGGGCTGCCGCCTCCTCGTGTGAGACCGGCGCCCCCGCTCCTGCTTGTGTGGGACCGGCGCCCCCGCCGGTCGGGAGTTCGCGGACGATGTGGACCCGGCAGATATCCCGGCCCGCTCTTGAGACATTTCCGCCTGGGACACAACAGTCCGATACAGCGCCAACGGCGCGTAACATACCAGCCTTGGCTGAAGGCCAAGGAAACCGGCCCCCCAAAAATCCTCACCGGGCTGAAGGCCCGGAACATTACGTCGTGCGGCCGTTCAATCCCCAATATGTTTCGGGCCTTCAGCCCTCTTGCCTGTTTTGAATCCCATCACCTGGCCCTTCAGGCCAGGCTGGTATAGTACGCGCCTTCGGCGCTCCGGAGAACCCATGCCGTGCGCCGTTGGCGGGGTTATCTAACCACGGCAAGGAGATGGCGCCCCTGGGAGCGCCGAGCGCCAGCTCGGCATTCTTCTGCCGTCTACCCCGTCGGCGCTCCGGAGAACCCATGCCGCAGGCGTTGGCGCTCCGGAGAACCCATGCCTCCACCGGTCGTTGGAGTGCAGGCTTCCCGCCTATCTGCGTGAGACCGGCGCCCTCGCTCCTCCTCGTGTGGGACCGGCGCCCCCGCCGGTCACGATAGCGCCATAGGGCCGGCCCCATGAGATGAATCAGACGCATCGGTCCAATTCGAGCGGGGGGAACTCTGGCCGGGCGCTGCCGGGCTGGATGTGCTCACCCGGCGGCGTGCTCTCCTGTCCCGATCGTTGGTTTTGGCCGCGCCGCGCTGTGTTATGCTGATGGTAAGGTTGCGGCGGTTGGGATATGGGAGTGTTTGAACGCTGGGGTGGCTCCAGCATGAGGAGCAAATCATGTGTTCATACAAGTCGGCTCTTTCAGCGCTCGGTCGCGCGGCGGTTGTTGTCTGGATAGCGGGGTTTTTGCTGGTCTACGGCGCGGACGCGGCAACGGTGGATTTCTACGGCGCGCCGGATACCGGCGCGGCCCCGCTCGAGGTGCATTTCCACTATTTCGGCGACGATGCGGTCATAAATACCATCACCGCATGGCAATGGGATTTTGGGGATGACACAACCAGTACCGATGACTACACCACCCACGAGTATGCGAGTCCCGGCACGTATACGGTGTCGCTGACAGTTACGTTTGCGGATGGAAAGACGCAGACCCAGACCAAGAAGGAGTGCATCAAGGTCACGTCGGAGCCTGCCTCTCAAAGCGCCATTGAAGAACCGGCGGAACCCGCAGCGCAACCCGTCGAGGAATCACCCGCCGAAACGCCCGCAGAAACGCCCCCCGAAACGCCCGCCATGGAGGAAGACAAGGACAAGAATACGAGTGATGACGCCGTGTTCATCCATCACTCCTGTGGCGAAAACTGGCTGAACAGCGGGCTCCACGAAGCCCTGCTGGCCAAGGACTACATTGATGAACGCAACGATATCACCTACGGCGTCGACGTGGACCCCGATCCCGGGAGACCGGACTCGTTGGGGCCCGTTACCGGCGAGCTGACCGATATGCATCACTGGATTCTGTGGTTCAATGACTATCTGGAATCCGTGCGGACGCACGGCTGCAGGGATGGCGTCAACCGCATCGTCATCTTTAAGAGTTGTTTCCCGAACAGTCACGTGGAAGCAGGCGATCCCGGGCCGGGCGATCCGTTCAGCGACTGGAAGACGCTGGCCAATTACAAGGCGGTGTACCGGCACCCCGGCGGAGCGGGGAAGACCTACGAACACGAGGGTCACGAATACCGGGCGCTGGGAGACCTCTTCGCGCAGCACCCCGACACGCTGTTTGTCGCGGTGACCGCGCCCCCCGAGTGTTGGCAGGAGACCGACGCCCAGATTGCGGCAAACGCCCGCGCGTTCAACAACTGGCTCAAAAAGGAATGGCTGCCCGGCTACCTGAGCGCCACGGGGCTCCACAACGTCGCGGTGTTCGATTGGTTCGAGCTGCTGGCGGCCCCGGCGGACGCGGCTTCGCACCCCAACCAATTGCGCGAGGAATTCGGCGGAGCCGCAGGCGACTCGCACCCCAACGACGCCGCCAATACCAAGTCGACCCGCGTGTTCGCGTCCGGGCCGGACAATTTCCTCGACCGGGCATGGGCGGATTTCCAGGCCGGACGATAGTACCCCGCGCAACAAGGCGGCCGCGGGAGACACAAGCCAGAGGGGGTTTCCTGTTGCATGGCGTGGCGGCATTGGATGGCGTGACAATTGCCTCATGGCTTCCATATCGCCGCGCTGAAGTGCTATGTTCTTTGCGGCAGTTGTCGCCGTATCGGGCAAGGGGCGTGTGCTAACCGCGAAGGTATCTGGGCGCAATGACGATAGCTACCAATGGACGGCCGCACGGGGAAGAGCCCGTGTCTTCGTTTCACCGTTGGTGGCAATGGCTTGCCATGGGGGCCATGGGCGCGGCGGCCATCGTGCTGGGCTATTGGGGGTTCGGGAAACACTTCGCGGACCGGGGCGAAACACGGTCGTTCCTCGACCTGACCTATCTTGTCCTGCAGCTTTTCACGATCGAATCCGGGGCGGTGCCGGCTCCCCCGTGGCAACTCGAGGCGGCCCGCTTTCTCGCTCCAATCGTGCCGGCATGGGCTTTGGTGAAGGCGTTAGCGGCTATCTTCGGCGAGCAGCTGTTGGCTCTGCGCTTGCGCTTTCTGCGCGGCCATGTGGTGATTTGCGGGCTGGGACGCAAGGGGCTTCAATTGGCCAAGGATTTCCGGGCACAAGGCCTTCGCGTGGTCGCTCTGGAGTTGGACCCGTCCAACAGCCGGATTGGCGCATGCAAGGTAGCGGGCGTTTTCGTTCTGATAGGTGATGCGGCGGACCGCGGCACGTTGCGTAAAGCGCGTCCTTGCCGGGCAAAGTACGTGATAGGCGTTGCCGGCGACGACCTGACGAACATCGCGATCGCATCGTTGACCTGTGAGCTTGCGCGAAACAAAGCTTCTCCGTTCGTTTCGCCAGTCCAATGCATTATTCATGTGGTCAGCCTGAAGTTGTGCGCCCTGTTGACGACGCAGGACTTTTTCAGAGAGAAGGACACGCCGGTCGACGTGACCGTGTTCAATATCTATGAGAACACGGCGCGCCTGATGTCTCTGGAGTATCCTCTGGACCGTGGGCTCATTCGCGCGGGAGATCCTCGCGAAGTGCACCTCGTGGTCGTCGGCTTTGGCCTTATGGGACAGAGCCTCACCCTGCAAACAGCCAAGGAGGCCCACTTCGCCAACGGCAAGAAGCCCCGGGTGACCGTGATCGACCGGCGGGCCGATCCCAAGAGGAGAATATTCTACGGTCGATACCCTCAATTCGATAAAGCGTGCCGGCTCTCTTTTGTCAGCGAAGATGCGGAAAGCCTGGACGTCCTGGAGAGGATCAAGGCGTGGGCTTCCGACAAGAACGCGCTCACGGCGGTTGTCATCAGCCTCGATGACGACTCCCGCGCTACACTGCTGGCGTTGAGCATTCTGCACCATCTCGCTGACGTCAGAGTTCCCATTTTCATCCGGACTGCCGAGGAGTTAGGGTTGGCGAATGTTCTCAACCAGGAGATTTACCATCCCGAGTCCCTGGAGAACCTGCACTCCTTTGGCGTCATCAGGCGTTGTTGCACTGCGCAGGTTCTGCTCCACGAGGACCTCGATCGGCTGGCCCGCGCAACCCATGAACGCTACCGCGCGTACGTGGCGGCGAATGCCGCGCCGGGCAAAACCAGCACCAAGGAACCGGTCCCCACGTGGGATGACCTCGACCCGCAATTACAGGATTCCAACCGCCAGCAAGCCGACCATATCCCGGTCAAGCTTCGCGCGGTCGGCTGCATCAGCGCACCGCGGGAACACGCGGGGACGCCTGTCGAGGAATTCGAGGAGCAGGAAGTCGAAATTCTGGCGCACATGGAGCATTCCCGATGGAACGCGGAGCGTTTTCTTGCTGGTTGGACGCTCGGACCCAAGTCGGTGAGCAAGAAGACCAGCCCCTATCTCGTCCCATGGGAAGAGCTTCCTGAGAACATCAAAGAGTACGACCGCTGCACGGTGCGAGAAATTCCCCAGCTTCTCGAGCTGATCGGCGAGAAGGTTGTTCGAATCCAGACATTGAGCCCGGCGGACAGCGCGGCAACCAACGAGGACGCCGGGAGGTAACAGGCCCGGTGCGAGGAGGATTATGAGCCCCGTGCAGCAGATCGAGCTCGAGGAAGACTTGCTGGAACGGCTTGCGGCGGCAGCCCATGATGCTTACTGCGAAGGCAAGCTGCGCGACGGGTGGAAATGTGGGCCCGTGCGCGACGATGAGCGCGAGATTCATCCCCTCCTGGTGCCTTACCATGAATTGGCCGAAACCTACAAACAGGCAAACCGGGTGACCGTCCGGAACATCCCCAGGAAACTGGCAGCGGCCGGTTACGTGATGCTGCCTTCGCGCAGCAATGAGACGCCGTTGACCTTCCCCGGGGAAGATTTGGAGGAACTGGCGGAACTGGAGCACCAATTATGGATGGAGGAAAGGCTCGCGAACGGCTACACTCTGGGAGAACCAACGAAGGAAGACCCGATGCGGAACCCCTACCTCGTGCCATGGGAACAGGTGCCCGACGAGATCCGCCAGATAGACCGTGACCTCATACGCGGCATTCCAGGCATCCTGGCCCGGGCCGGATATGCCATCGTAAAGGTCGAACGCCCCAGCCCCGGCAATGCAAGATAACCTCCGGCACAAAACCACCGGCCGCCAGGATGGTGTCCACGACGCCCTCCGTGTGGGGATCACGGGCCACCGCATTCTTGCCGACTTCGACAAGCTGCACGCCGGCCTCGAGAAAGCTCTGGACACGATTCAGCAGGCGTTCCCCGACAGACGCATCGTAGTGCTGTCATCGCTCGCCGAAGGAGCAGACCGGCTGGCCGCCCAACACGCGTTGCTGAGGTCCGGCGCCGGCCTGATCGTGCCCCTTCCACTTTCGGTTAAAGAGTACTTGAGAGATTTCGACTCCGAGTGTTCCAAAGTGGAGTTCCTCGGCCTGCTCAAACGGGCGGATTCCGTCGTCGAGTTGCCGCCCGCAAAAACGCGCAACGGAGCGTACGCTGCCGCCGGCCATTATGTCGCCGACAACTGCGACGTGTTGCTGGCGCTCTGGGACGGCCGCGAATCCCAGGGACATGGCGGGACCGCGGAGGTGGTTGCGCGTGTGCGCACACACAACAGGCCCGTCGTGATCGTCCGCGCAGGCAACCGCAAACCCGGGACGCACGAACCGACAACTCTCGGACCCGACCAGGGACGAGTGATAGCGGAGAGGATGGGCCCGGCTCGGTAGCCTTTCAACTGAGCCACGGGTTCACGCATTCCTCGAGAAGGGTGAGGCCCGGTCCATTCCATTTCCACAGGTGACCGCCTCCCCGTCCGGCGGGCAGCACGATGAGAGAACTGGTTTGACCATCTTTCAAGGCTCCTGGGGCCCTGACGCTTCAGCGGCCGGGGTCTCTCGGACCGCGCGGAACGCGTGGGAGCCCATTCCGAGACGTTTCGGGCGTTTTCCGACGTATCCGTTGGCAGCCACGAACCGTGCGAACTCGGCATCCACTTCGTCGGCAGTCCAGAAGTAGATGATCCGGGAGGTTGGAATCCACAGGGGCGACTCTTTGTCCGGGCGAATGCGGTATGTGGCGCGCTGTGCGGCGGGATCCCATGTACCGCCGGCGTTGACTCCGGCCCGCGTGAGCGACGCGACCACCTCGGCGGTGGTGGGCAAACGCCAGAAATCGTGCTTTTCGTCATCGAGCCTTGAGCCGTCGCCGGAGAGGTATTGGCAGCGGCGCTGCGCTTCAAACCAGTCGCACCCGGTCTGGGGCCAGCCGGGCCCTTCCGGGGCCCAGAGGAGGCGGACGCCGTTGGCGTCCACTATGCGCGCGGACAGGATGCCGTCGTCGACGCGGTGGGCAATGCGCCACGCCGGTTCGATCGAGCCGGCGGCAACGATGATGAGGGGCGGGATCAACAGGACCGCATACGCCCATTTGCTCGGAGTGGGCCGGCCGAAGTAGTACATGGCACCCACCCCGGCAACGAGAAAACCGCTCAGCGTAAAGATGTCAAGAAGGAAGACGGGCGTGACAGGCCACCGTTGGCACATCCACCATAGGACAACGGCTATGCCGAGAAAGGCGTGGGCCAAACCAAACGCTCTCGGGAACCGGATGGCCCCGGATCCCAGGGCCAGCGTCACCAGCATCGGACCGAGAAACTTGGCCGACATGACGAGATTGCCCGCCAGGGTCTTCGCGCACCACCCCTCATGGAAGTTCTCGATGATGCCCCAGTACGCCCACACACAAGCGACAACCAGGCTTATGCCAACCGCGGCCCAACCGAGTAGCCGTGTCATAGGCAAAGCTCCCTGTGCGAGCCGGAAATCGGGCACACGCAGCCGCGCCGGGGACGGCGCCTGGCACATGTTCACGATTTCAAGATGCCGGCGGTAACGGCACTATTTGCCACCCTTCGGTTCCGAAGCGGATGTCGCGCTCGACGAATTCCCAGATCACGACCCGTTTGTTGACCAGCAGCTCCGGTTTGCGCGCCAGCTCCTGCCGCACAAGCGTGGAAGCGCCCCCGTCGTTGATGACGGACGCGACGGGCATCCCCAGATGCCGCGCCAAGTGTGCGGAAAACCCCGCCGCGCGCGGTTCGTCAAGCTGGTATATCCGGAGGAAACTGTCGCCCAACACGAGGACCGGCGAGGCCGGGTCGTCTTCGTACAGTTCCCCGGAATCGTCACGGACCACCTGGCGGCAATCCACGCGCTCCGGCTCGAAGAGGCGCTCGACCGGCGGCGCCTGCATCATCAGGAGCAGGTCGCCCAGCCGTTCGACGGGCGCGGGCCGCTCGGAGTACGACACGCCGCCCGGAGCGAGCCATCCCTGCTCGCGCACGTAGCGGGCCACTGTCTCGGCGGCGAATTCCATGCCGGCCGGCGACCAGTGCGAGTCTTGTGCCAGGTAGAGGCCGGAGCGGCCGCTCTCGCCAAACAGCTCAAACAAGTCCACCACGTCGACGCCAGATTCACGGAGCCGTGCAATCAGTGCCCGGGTGCGCGGGTTCACGGGTTCGGCCAGGTTTTTCGCGCGACGGGTCAGTTGTTCGGGGTATATGCTGGCCTTTCCGGGGGCAGGCGCCACAAGCAGCGCGATTCCCCGCGAATCGAGCTCCTTCTTGAACGCCAGGATGGCCGCAAGCGGATCGGCATCCTTGCCGGGTACGGGCAGCGGTTCGATCAAGTAACGTACGCCCGGCCGGAAGAAGAACCAGCCATCCCGGCCGTATAGCGCGTCCCTGCCGGCATGGCCGAGAACGGTGAACTGCAGAAACTGCATCCAGGGGCGCGACAGCTGCACTGCCCAGGAGGCGCGGTCCATCTCTTTCTCGAACAGGCGAAGATTGTCTTTTGTCGGCAGATGCAGAACCAGTTCAAGCGCCTGGGGCCGCTCTCCCCGAACCATCTCGAAGGCGGCCTGGCTCAGGGGCACGCCAAAAATGATCAGCAGAAACGCTGCCGTGAGCGCGATGCTGAGTGCCCGGCCGTAAGACATGTACGCGCTCCTTTCCTTCTCCAATCTCAGAATTGGAAGTATAAGAACGGGTTAAACGCTTGCACAAACATGGTCGTCAATGAAAGCATGAAGATTACGAGGACAAGCAGCATCCGCGGCCACGACATGCGCTTCACCCAATCGAATGCCTGTACCCGCTGAAACGCCACCAACGCGCAGATGGCCATGATGATCAGGTTTCCCCGCGTGTACAGTTCGCCGGCAAGAAGAATCGAGCCTCCGTGCGCGGCCGACGCTCCAAACATGGCCTTGAAATACGTCGCCGCCCCGCTCAGGGTCGGGCACCGGAAAAGGACCCACGAGAACAGCACCAGGACAAATGTGATGCCGACCCGGAGCTGTTTGGGCAGCTTGGCGTACACGCTCTCTTTCCCGCGCCACCGCTCGAATGCCAGCAAGAGCCCATGGTACGCGCCCCAGATCACGAACACCCAGCTCGCGCCGTGCCACAATCCCCCCAACAACATCACTATTGTAAGGTTGACATAGGTGCGCAAGGGGCCTTTCCGGTTTCCGCCAAGAGGAATATAGAGGTAGTCGCGCAGAAACGTGGAAAGAGAAATGTGCCAGCGCCGCCAAAAGTCGGTGATGCTGTCGGCGTGATACGGCGAGTCGAAGTTGCGGAGGAACTCGAAGCCGAACATGCGCCCGAGCCCGATGGCCATGTCGGAGTACCCGGAGAAATCGAAGTAGATCTGGAACGCATAAGCGCAAACGCCAAACCAGGCATCCAGACAGCCCGGCGATTCCGCGCCAAAGACTGCGTCCGCCACCGCGCCAATGGTATTGGCAAGCAGGATCTTCTTGGCGAATCCCAGGATGAAGAGGGCGGTGCCGCACGCAAACTTGTCCAGGCTGTGCTCGCGCTCAACCAACTGGTCCGCAATGGTGTTATACCGGACGATCGGCCCGGCGATCAGTTGCGGGAAAAGCGCTACGAAACACGCGAAATCCGACAACGACCGCACAGGAGGAGATTCTCCGCGATACACGTCTATCGAGTAGCTCAGGCTCTGAAAGATGAAGAACGAGATGCCGATGGGCAGAACGATTTCCCAGACCGGGAGGGGCGTGCCGCCGAAGAAGACCAGCAACGCGTTCAAGTTGTTCTGCGCAAACATGAAGTATTTGAAGAAGCCCAGCATACCGAGGCTCAGCACGACAGCGGCCACAAGCGCGGCGCGCCGACTTCTCGAGCCCTTCTCGGATTTCGCGATGATCCCCCCGCAGACGTAGTTGACCAGCGTTGCCAGAAACATGAGCACGACGAAACGCGGGTCCCACCACCCGTAAAAAATATAGCTCACGCAGAGCAGAAGCACGTTGCGCTTCCACGGAAAGGCATAGTAAAGAAACACCACCGCTGGCAGGAAGTAGAAGACGAAAATGTAGGAACTGAATACCATGAATCAGGGGCGGTCCGCCCGGTTTGTCCACACGGCCCAATAGATTGGCGAGACACCCTGCTCGTGGTACTCGTTGATGATGCCTCCCATGAAACACTCGTCGATCGGAAACTCGAGGGCCATACGGTGAATATCGCCCACGCGAAACGACCTTACATTGCCTCCCACTTCGGGCACCCGCGCGTCAGCCGCCGCGTCGCGCGGCTTCAACGGGTTGTAATGACCGACGTAGATGAACTCGCCGATGTCGCCGCCCCGGTGTACCCTGAGCACCTTGTATTTCATGACGTGGGCATAGTCGTACATGGGCCGGTCGATCAGTTCGCCGGGTATTTCGACGAGTTCCGCCGTCACCTCGACCGTGCCCATGCTGGTGACGTGTTCGTCTTCGCCTGTTCCATCCCCCGCCCCGCAAGAAACACACGCCAGCACAAAGCCGCACACGGCCGCGCACCGTGCAATGCGCCATGCCCCATTGCTCATTGCTTGACTCCTATCTCCGCGCAGGTCCAGTGGGGTTCCCAACCCTGGGCCAGGAAAAGGACCGGCCCGTCCTTCGTGGCGGGGTGAAGCTGGCGGAGTTCCGCGCTCTCGCCTGCTATCGTCGGCGCGTCCGCTAACCGCATAATGTAAATCTGCCCCCCGGCATTTTCGGCGCCGGACCCGTCCTTCGGCGACGTCGAGAACAGCACATAGGCGCCATCCGGCGATACCGCGCCTCCGTAGATATGGAATCCTTCCTCTCCGTAAAGCAGCTGATCGTTGCCGCCCGCGCCGTCCACTGCCCACAACTGGGTATATCCGTACCCTTCGTTGACCTTCTGGCCGGCCGGGCGGGACGAGAGGATAATCCTCTGGGAGTCCGGAAACCAGTCGGGCGTGCAATTCTGGAATTTGCGCACCGCGTTCATCTCGCCGGTCTCGGCGTTCATCCGGACCACTGTCCACGATTCGCCGCCAATATTCGCCACGCCGCAAAACCATTTTCCATCGGGCGACCAGAACAACTGCTGATAAATGCCTTGGCGTTTTATGGGGCCGC
This sequence comes from Candidatus Hydrogenedentota bacterium, assembly GCA_035416745.1. Classification (NCBI taxonomy): domain Bacteria; kingdom Pseudomonadati; phylum Candidatus Hydrogenedentota; species Candidatus Hydrogenedentota bacterium. The sequence goes on from DAOLNV010000011.1 coordinate 19,187, forward strand.
GCACCGCCTCCCGGCTCTCGCAATCGAGCACATAGATGCCCTTCTTGTCGAGACAGGCAACCTGTTTTCCGTCAGGCGACCACGATGCCCAGGTCGCCGCGCCCTCCTTGCCGACCTGGGGATTTGACCCATCCGCGTTCGCAATGACCAGGCAGCCCTGAAAACCCCAACGGTCGTGGTCGATGGTGGTTCCCTTTTCGAGACGGCGGTAGAGCAGCCTGGAGCCGTCCGGGGAGAAGCGCGGCGCCGCCTCTTCGAAATCCGGCGTATTGGTGATGTTGCGCCTGCCCGTCCCGTCGGGCCGCGACAGAAACAGGTCCCAGGTGCCGTTGTCGCTTCGCGCGCCGTACACGATCCAGCCCTTTGCGGCAACTTCAGTCTTGAGCGCGTCAACGCGCGCATCGGACGGTGCGGCACCCGCATACGCGGCGGATGCCATTACCAGGATGGCAGTGAATCGCATCATGTTCTTTCCGCTCCCGATTCTGCCGCGGCATCCGCTTTCTCGCGCGCGCCGCGTGCTTTGCCGACAGGTTCTGTGTCCCCAAAAGGGCATCTCGAAAAACCATGCACACGGGCCCCAAGAAGCGCCTCAGCGTGTCTTCGCTATCGAAGGTACATGGATTCAGGATGGATCTTCGGGCCTTTCCAGCGACGTTTTCGGCCCGCATTGGACCAGAATCGGCCGCCGCAATTCAACTGTTCGGGAACCGGCCTCAGTAATGCCCGGCTTACGCTGAGGAAACTGCTCCGCCACGGGAATGGGCTGCCCGCCGCGGACGGCGATGCGGCGACGGCGGCGCACAAGACAAACCGTTTGGCCCGTCTGGCTTTTCCGGCCAGGTTTGCACGTTGAGTGCAGCTGCGCAGCGGCGAGGCGTTCTTTTGCCTTGACTCCGCCGCTACATGCGGGGCGCCATGAACGCATCCCACAGATCGCGCCGGATAAACGCAACCAGCCTTATGCCGGGGCGCAGACCGTAGTTTTCAGACTGGTACTCGTCCTTTAACCGGGCGTATACCTCGGGAGCGAGCTTCGCGGTGGTGATTATCATGGGCGCATCGCAGTTCTCGGGCACTTCCTGCCAGTATCCCACATTGGGGAATCTTCGCAGGTACCACGGCAGCGGCCAGTAATTGAGCCCCGGCGTGATGACGCGAATCAGCATGCCGTGTCCCTCGGGGGCATATTGCGCGATGGCGTCGGCGCGTTCGCCCAGGTCCCGCACGCCGCTCACGGCATGCGCGTACACATAAGGATTTCGGGGGTCGTCGTAGTAATCGAAATTGGCCAGGTAGGACTGCCACCCCAGCTGGATCGCAAGCGCCGCCAGCACGAGCCCGGCGAACACCTTGGGCGCGTACCGTAACGTCCCCGCCTTCTTGGGCCAGCACGGCATGATACGCAGCAGCACGACCGCGCCCGCGCCCGCCAGCAGAATCATCCCGTGCAGGCTGCACAGGATCGACCACGGCGTCTTGTATTTGATACTCGAGTACACGATCGTCGTCGTAATCGTATAGACGGTCACGAACCTCAGGAAATGGACGTTCCCGGGTTTGTTGTCGCGGTCGTGGCGCATCAGCGCGCTGACCGCGCCGACGAGGGCCAGCCCCACGATCAACCCCTCGCTCCATACCGGCCCCGCGGCCCGGTGGGTGTAGAGAAGCAGGTGCAGGTAATACGTCGCGGGATGGTGATGAATACCCGCTTCGACGGCCCGCTGCACGTAGACCGTGTACGACATGACCGAGTCGATGATGCCCTGCAGGTTGGTGAAGAAGGACGAGAACATCAGCATCGACACCAGGGCGCCCGCCGCGACGAATGCCACGATCTGCCGTGCCAGGCGCGGCCGCAAATCCTCGGACTCGCCCCTTCGGAAAACGCGGTTGAGAGGGTGCTCTTCGTCGTGGAGCCGCGCCCAGAGGGGGGTCAGCATGAACGCCACAGCGACCCCGAAGTACGAGATTACGCAGGTCTCCTTGCTCGAGTGCATCATTCCGAGAGACGCTCCGCAGAGAGCGGCCCATACCACGTTTCTGCGGCGCGTATACCGCCATCCCGTCACGAGCGTGGCGAATGTGAAGAAGACCAGCAGCGATTCCTGGATGTAGTACCGGCTGTAATAGACCATCGCGGGCGAGAGGGCCGTCAACAGTCCCGCGATGAGGGTGGCGCGCCGCCCCAGCCCGTCGCGTGCCCACCACAGGCACAACACCGTTCCCAATCCAAACAGTACCGGCACGATGCGGTAATGCACCTCGGTTGAATCGGCGAAATGCTTGATGCCGCTCAGCCACAGGGCGGGTACGGTCAGGTAATACAACGTAGGCCCGTGATACTCCTCGGGATTGTATTCGTACTCGCCGTCTTCGTAGAGTTCCTGGCCCGCCTTGAACGCCTGAACCGCTTCGTCGCCATGAAACGTGCGTTCGCCCAGGCGCGGCACGCGGTAGGCAACGGCGATTGCCGCCACTGCCACGAACCCCGCAATGAACCACCACGCGAGTTTCTTCTGATCAGTTTGTGCAGCGAGTTCCATCTTCCTGCCATCGCGGACCCGCGCATTCGCAGTATGTTGCGGCTCAGCCGGTCCGCATCCCCCAAAAAGGAGTCCCACCGTCATGCGCGCAGGCAAGACGGTGGGACGAGTATGCGGTATTGCTTCGGCTAAATGGAAGTCCGGCCGTTATTCGGCGGGGATGCCGAACACTTCCACTTCGACGTAGTTGTTGCGCTCGTTCGAGGTGTTGCCCTTGCTGTAGAGGCGCACATACCGTGCCTCCGTGCCTTTGGCGTCCACGAGGCGGCCTTCGTTGCTCTCGACATATTCCTTGTCCTTGCCAGCGCCGAGGCCCGCCGAATTGTCGTGATCGTTGTTGTAGAGGGTTACCACGTCCTGCGTGAAATCAGGGTCATTGGCCACTCTCACCACGAAATCGTGGTACACGCGCTCGGAGGTGTGGAAATGCCACACGAGAATCGCGTAGAGCTTGTGTTTCTTCTCCAGATCAATCTGCACCCACTGGAGCCCTTTGTCGAGTTCCACGAGGCTCTTTTCCTGGAAACCCTTGTCGCCGTCGGTGATCATGGGGAGCTTGCCCATCGAGGGGGTTTTATCGCTGCTGGTGACCGGCTTGCCCTTGGACACGAGTTCGGCGCCCACCGGGGCCATGAAAGGTTCGCGCGCCTTGTAGGTGAACTCCAGAATCTCCGACCAGTAATCCAGCGGGGTGCCCATGAACGACTTTTCGGGCAATTCTATCTTGAGGGGCGCCTGCTCCTCGCCAGCAAACGCCGGAGCGGACGTCATGGCGAACAGCATCGCCGCGACGAAAAGGGTGACCATTGCGTATTTCATTCGTAACCTCCTTGAATTCAAGGCTTTCAGCCCACAGTTTACCCGCAAAAGGGACGCATGAACGGCCCCTAATATTCACACAAAATTCCGCGAAGCCCTCGCATCGCACACGGGGAAAGTATCCTTTTTCCAGGGATGAAAAGTCAAATTTCTTCCCTGTTTCTCCGGGCTCTTCATGCATGCCCGTCTGCCGGGTCTTGATGATTCGCGCCCGGGCGCCTACTATGCCTGCCGCGAGGTGTGGAAGGGTTTTCGGTATCCGGAGGTATGGCCATGCGCGTATTCGTTTGTCTTGTGAGCTCGACGTTGTGCATCGCGGCCGCTCTTGCTGCGGAGAATACCCCCATCCAGGTAGATGGCGTCTTCCCCAACATGACGGTCTTCGCGCCCGGCGCGGGGAGCCGCAGCGAGACGGGCATCGGCGCGCTTATCCCTTGGGCCGATCGTCTCTGGGCCATCGGCTACGTCGCCCATATCAGCGGGCAAGGGATTGGCCTTTACGAGATACAGGACGACATGACCATGCGCCTGCACCCGGCAGCGGTCACGGGCACGTTTGCCAACCGTCTCATCCATTGGGAAACGCTCC
>DAOLNV010000011.1:23240-62750 GCA_035416745.1 Candidatus Hydrogenedentota bacterium
CCGGCAGCGGTCACGGGCACGTTTGCCAACCGTCTCATCCATTGGGAAACGCTCCAGGCCGTGATTGGACCTCACGTCATCGACGCGGAAGGCAACGTGCGCACCATCGAACCCCTGACGAAACACCGCCTCACCGCCACGGCCCGCCACCTCGTGCACCCCGAAACGATGGTCTATTTTCTAACCATGGAAGGGTTGTTGTTTGAGACCGAGCTCAAGACCCTCGAGACGCGCCAACTGGCCGACCTCGTGAAAGAACTCGACATCGAGGGGCAGCCCCATTTCAAAGGAGGGCATACTGCGCAAGGCCGTCTCGTCGTCGCCAACAACACCTACGAGGAACCCGAGTTCCTGGGCGAACGCGCGGCAGGATGTCTCGCGGAATGGGACGGCACGCAGTGGCGCGTGCTCGAGCGCAATCCCTTTGTCGAGGTTTCCGGCAAACAGAATCCGGGCGCCGGACAGCGCTACGGCAACACCCTGTACGCGACGGGGTGGAGCAAGTCGTCCGCCATCCTGCGGGTGCTTCACAACGGCGAGTGGTCGCGCTATCTGCTTCCCAAGGCCAGCCAGGCCTTCGACCACACCTGGAACACCGAGTGGATGCGTATCCGCGAAGCCCAGACCGAACGCTATCTCATGGACCTGCACGGCATGTTCTATGAGCTGCCGGCAATGGTCTACGGGGGCCGCGTCTGGGGCATCCGGCCCATTGCCACGCACCTGCGCATCGTGCCCGATTTCTGCCATTGGCGCGGCATGTTTGTTATGGCGAGCGACCAGACCGACAACGCCGTCGGACAACCCCAGTCCGGGCTGTGGTTTGGCAACATCGACGACCTGTGGTCCATGGGCAAACCCGCGGGATGGGGCGGCCCGTGGTGGGATACGCCCGTGAGGCCCGATGAGCCTTCCGATCCCTTCCTCATGACCGGGTTCGACAAAAAATGCGTGCATATTACCCACGACAGCGATGAAAAGGTGACGTTCACGCTCGAGGTGGATGCCTTGGGCAGCGGCGCGTGGCAGTTCTACATGGCCCTGGTCGTATTCCCCGAACGCCGCTATGTCCACCACGAATTTCCGGACGGTTTCTCAGCGCATTGGGTGCGGGTGCGCGTGGACCGCCCCTGCAGCGCCACCGTCTATTTCACGTACACGTGAAGGCATTTCCCGCGGCCTCTGTCAGGCGAACGGGGCGCGGTTTCAGGCGGCGGGGATCACTCCCCAGACATCGAGATGCCGGTCGGTGACTTGTTCAACCTCGAGCGCATCCAGACCGGCCGTGTCGAGTTGGCATACGATTTCCTCGACGGTATATGCGGACAGGAGAGACCGGTAATATTCCTCGCGCAGGAGCGGCGACTCGTTCCCGGCGTGTTTGCTGACTATGTCCAAGGCATCGGAGGCGGAACCCGGGCGGGCCAAATCGCGCAGGAACACAAGCGCGCCGGGTTTGGCCACGCGTTTGATCTCTTTCCACAACAGGCCGGTATCGGTGATGTGATGCAATATGCTGTTCGAGAACACGACGTCCATGCTGTGGCCGCGTATGGGCAAAGACTTCGCGTCGGCCAGCAACAGGCCTATTGTGGCGGCAGCGTTTGCCTTTTTGCAGGCGTCCAATCCGAGCTGGAGCATGGCGTGCGACGCGTCCACCGCCCAGATGCGCCAGCGGGGTCTTGCCCGGGCGACGCGCACCGGGATGTCCGCGGGGCCCGTGCCGAGGTCGAGGGCGACAGCCGTGTCTCGGCCGCTACTCAATTCGCGCAGCCGTTCCACGAACGCGGCGTTCACTTCCGCAAAATCAGCCAGGGCATATGCGTACGCTTCTTCCGCCTCATCCATGATTTCCGGTTCGGCCTGGCGATGCAATCCATCGGACATATTGGGCGCTCCCTGGTCTTATGTTCAGGGCAGGAACGTGCGGGAGCTTCCCGCGTGGGCCCTGCAGGTTGTTGTGCGTGCGCCCTCTCAAGACCTTCGGCGCACGGTGGGAAAGGGCCGGCCTGCATTCCTCGGCGCTACGGATTGGCGCCCTCTTCAGGCTGGGGACGATACCGCTGGCTGAATACCTCCTTGAGCTGCTCTTTGTCATGGCCGCCCGCCAGCCGCAACAGGTCGCCTATGGATTTCGGATGTTCCGAGAGTCTGATCTTCTCCATGACCAGCGCCTGGTTTGCCACGTCCTGTTTCATCAGCTCGATGATGGCCGCAAGCATGCACAGCCGTTTGATGCAGCCAATGAGAACCCCGTCGTCGAGCACCGGCAGCAGATTCACGTTCGTACGCAGAAAGATCGAGGCGATGGCGAATATGTCCGTGCTCGGCGTAAGAGTCTCGGTGACAGGAGACATATAGTCAGCCACGCGCGCGCGCCCGATGGCTTCGAAGCCATCGTAGACTTCGCTGAGCAAGACCCGCAGACAGTCCTCTTCCGTAAGGATCCCCACGAGGCGGTAATCGGCGTCAACCACCATCGCGGCATTCTCTCCCTTATGGCAGAGTGCTTCCATTGCCTCGAAAACACTGATGTCAGGGTGAAACAGGCGGGTGGTGGTCTTCATGATGTCGCGTGCTACAGGTACTGCAACCATAGTGTCCCTCCCATCGTAGGCAGTTCAGAGGGGCCTCATGCGCACCGTGGCCAGCGTTTGCTGACCGTCTCCATTATAGCACGCGGCGAGGCAAATGGCTTGGCTCGCGGCGCCGGGCTCAGCCAACGTGGGACTGCAACTTGACTTGCATCGCGGAAATGCGCTAATGTACCGTGTTTTCTGCGCAACGGTGCACGAAAAAGATGCGATTCTGAACAAAAACGCGCCGGCGTTCTATCCCCTTTTGCAGTAGGGAATTCGGCCGAAAAGAACCGCGAAACAGCTAACGATCGGCAAAACAGAAAAGGACAGTCATGGCCAGGTATACGGGACCAAAACACAAGCTGTGTCGTCGTTTGGGCTCTTGTGTATGGGGCGATCCAAAATGCCCTTCCGGCAAGCGGCCTTTCGCGCCAGGGCAACATGGCCCGACCTTGCGGCGAAAAGCGACAGTATACGGACAACAGTTGTTGGATAAGCAGCGGATCCAGACCCATTATGGGCTTCTCGAGAAACAGATGCGGCGCACATTCAGCAAGGCTCAGCGCATGGGCGGCGTCACCGGATCGAACTTGCTCATGCTGCTCGAGTCGCGCCTGGACTCGGTCGTGTATCGTCTGGGTCTGGCCCGCACCATGAATCAGGCGCGCCAAATCGTCACCCACGGCCACATCCTCGTGAACGGGCAGAAGTGCAACATGCCCAGTTTTCAGGTGAAGCCGGGAACGGTGGTCAGCGTGAGGGAAAAGAGCCGCAAGATCCCCGCGTTGGCGGATGGAGCGGCAAGCCCGCCGGCGGCGATTCCGGAATACCTCGAGCGTGCCGCTGATTCGTTTGAAGGCAGGATGATCGCCACCCCGAACCTCGAGACCATGCCGTTCAAGCCGGACACGGCGGGCATCATCGGCTTCTACTCGCGCTGAGCCGCATTGCAGTGTTTTTCGGGCGGGCCGTTTTTGGGCTCGCCCGTCGTGTATATGCTTGATCCGCGGCCGGTGCATCGGGCCGCCCCAACTCACGAACGATGGCGCTTTCACTCCCGACATTACAGGCTGTCGAGCACGCCGCGCGAGCGCTGGGCGAATCGCCCCGCAACCGGGCGGAGGTGGTGGGCCTCTGGGGTTCCGGCAAGACCCTTGTCGCGGTTCAACTCGCCCAATCCCGCAACGCGTCTCTCCTGATTGCCGCTGCCAGCCGGGCCGACGCCGACGCCATCTACGAGGATCTGTGCTCGTTCCTGCCCGAGGAACAATGCCTTTCGTTTCCCGCCTGGGAAGTGCTGCCGGCCGACGTCATGGAACCCGCCGACGATATCGTGGCGGAGCGCATGCATGTCTTGATGCGCCTGTCGGAAACCCTCGAGAGCAGCAAGCCGGTGGCCTGTGTCGCGCCCGTTCAAGCCCTGCTGCAACGGGTCGCTCCCCGCAAACGCCTCGACGAGCAAAGCATCACCTTGCAGACCGGCCGCGAATACGAGCTCGACACCCTGTTGCTGAAACTCATCGAATTGGGTTACGAACGCGACCTGATGGTCGAGCAGCGGGGCCAGATGAGTCTGCGCGGCGGCATTTTCGACGTGTTCCCCATCGCCAGTGAACTTCCCGTGCGCATCGAATTCTTTGGCGATGAGATCGAGTCCATCCGGCGTTTCGAGCCCGAGACGCAACGCAGCGTCGGGCGGTGCGACAGCGTCCGCATCCTGCCCCGCTCCGAGAAGCGCATGTTGCGGCAAGGCGCCGAGGCCACGCAGCTGAACACGCTGTTCGATTACCTTCCTGCGTCCACCCTGATCGCGCTCGACGAACCCGGCCGCATCGCCGAAGAAGCCCGAACGCTCTCGAGCGCCCGCGACGATGAGCGCTTCTTCGTGTCGTGGGCGGAGTTCGAGAAAACCCTCGGCGGATTTCCCTGCCTGGGGCTGGCTCAAGTCGCGCTGCAGCCGGCCGGCGGCGTTCCCCGCGTAAGCGCCCCGATGCGGTCGATCACCGGATGGGAACGGGACCGCGAAGCCTTCTGGGAACACCTCAAGCGCTGGGATGCCGACGGGTACCGTGTGCGGATTCTCTGCGCCAACACGGGAGAGCGGCGCCGGCTCTACGAGCTCATCGAGGAACGGGGGTACCGCATCGGGCAGGACCGCTTCGACCTGGCCCTGGAAATCGGCCGGTTGCGCGGCGGCTTCACGTCTCCCGCCGACAGACTGACGCTTTTGAGCGAGCGCGAGATGTTCGGGCGGCGCTACACCCGGCGGCAACGGCGCCGGTTCGAGGCGGGCGCCGCCATCACCTCGTTTGACGACCTGAAAGCGGGGGATTACGTCGTGCACGCCCGGCACGGCATCGGCCGCTACTTCGGACTGAGGCGTTTCGAGGGCAAGGCCGGCGATTTCCTCGCCCTTCAGTACAGCGGCGGCGACAAGCTGTATGTGCCTGTCACCCACATCGATGAGGTACAAAAATACGTGGCGGGGGAAGGGGCCACGCCGCGTATCGACAAGCTGGGCGGCTCGACCTGGGCCCGCACAAGGGCACGCGTCAAGAAGGCCGTGCGCGACATGACCGAGGAACTCCTCAAGCTCTACGCCGCCCGGGAGTCCCGCGAAGGGCATGCCTTTTCGCAGGATACCCATTGGCAAGAGGAGTTCGAAGACGCGTTCGAGTACGAGGAAACCCCCGACCAGGCCCGGGCCATCGTCGAGGTCAAGCGCGACATGGAAAAGGACAAGCCCATGGAACGGCTGTTGTGCGGCGACGTCGGGTTTGGCAAGACCGAAGTGGCCGTCCGGGCGGCGTTCAAGGCGGTGATGGACGGCAAACAGGTCGCGGTACTGGTGCCGACGACGGTCCTGGCCGAGCAGCACTACCTCACGTTCTCCGAACGCATGGCCGATTACCCCGTCACCATCGAGATGCTCAGCCGGTTCCGGACGCCCCAACAGCAGAAGGCCGCCGTCGAGCGTCTGCGAGCCGGCGAGATCGACATCGTGATCGGCACGCACCGCCTCACCTCGAAAGACGTGAAATTCAAGGACCTCGGCCTCGTCATCATTGACGAAGAGCAGCGCTTCGGCGTGGCCCAGAAGGAAAAGCTCAAGCACCTCAGAACGACCGTTGACGTGCTGACCATGAGCGCCACGCCGATCCCCCGGACGCTCAACATGGCGCTTCTCGGCGCGCGCGACATGAGCGTCATCAACACCGCGCCCAACGATCGCCTGCCGGTACACACCTGCATAGAGACATTTGATGAGCAACTGATTCGCGAAGCCATCGAGCGCGAACTGGCGCGCGAAGGCCAGGTCTTCTTTCTCCACAACCGCGTTCAAACCATACTGTCTTACGCGGCGCTGGTGCGGAAGCTGGCGCCGCATGCCCGCGTCGCCGTTGCCCACGGCCAAATGCGCGAGCACGACCTCGAGGACGTCATGGCCGCGTTTATCCGTCACGAAATCGATGTCCTCGTGTGCACGACGATCATCGGGTCGGGTATCGACATCCCCAATGCCAACACGATTATCATCACCAATGCCACGCACTTCGGCCTGGCCGAGTTGTACCAGTTGCGGGGCCGCGTAGGACGCTATAAGCACCGCGCCTTTGCTTACCTCCTCGTGCCCGGCGACCGCGCTCTGACCGAGGAAGCACAACAACGCCTCAAGGCGCTCGAGGAATTCTCGACGCTCGGCTCGGGGTTCCGCATCGCCATGCGCGACCTCGAAATCCGCGGCTGCGGCAACATCCTCGGCGCCGAACAGCATGGCCACATCGCCGCCGTCGGGTTCGACGCCTATACGAACCTGCTTGAGGAAACCGTGAACGAGCTGAGAGGCGAGCCGGTTACGCGGCGCGCCCTGCCCCCGTTCGATATCGCCATCGACGCCTACATACCCAGCGAATACGTGCCTTCGGAAACGCAGAAGATTACCCTGTACAAACGCATCGCAAACGCGCGCTCCGTCGAGGAGGCCGACGAACTCGCCGACGAACTCGGCGACCGTTTCGGCAAACCGCCCGCCCCGGTCCGCCGTCTCCTCGACCTGATGCGGCTGCGCGCTCTTGGCGGCGACGCGGGCGCCACAAGACTCACCGCCGCCAAGAATTCACTCATCGTCGAGTTCGATTCGGGACGGCTCCTGAACCGAAAGGCTCGCGCTTCCCTTGAACACGAATTCGGCGGCCGCCTCACGTTCGCATGGCAGGACCATCTCTCCGTCACCCTCCAGTTCCCTGACGGTGAAGACCCCCTTCGCGCCGCGGAATACCTGCTCCGCGCCCTCGCGGCGTTATGAGACCGGGGCATCGCGGCGCGCAATGGCATGCGCATGAACCCGCGCGGCGGCCGGGATGCTTTGCAGAGTGGGCCAAGCCGCGTATGGGATGCCTGGAATGGCTATCGCTCGGGTGGTGACGGGGGAGTGATGGCGTCGCGGAACTCCCGGGTCTCGCGTATCCTGCTGAAAGACGAATCCTTCCGCGCGGCATCCGCTCTTTCAGGAGCAAGCCGCACGGCCTCCCTGAGGAACTCGGCGCTCTTTCCCGCATCGCCCTTTTCCGCGTGCCAGCAGGCGAGATTGTAGGCCGAAGCAGCAAGGAGCGCGGCATCGTCAAGTTCCTCGGCCAGTTCGTGGCCAAGATCGAGATACTTCTTGGACTGGTCATACTCCTGCATCATCCCATAGCACATGCCAAGGCCGTCGTAGCACTGCCAAAGGAGAAGCGGATTCAGGAATGGCTGGGTCTTATGGCTTTTCAGAGCCCGCAGGTAGGCATCCTTCGCTTTCGCGAGGTCTTTGGAGGCGAAGCGGTGTTCGGCCAATTGCCAGTAACCCCAGGGGCTTTGGGGATACTTCTGGAGGAAACTCGAGAGGGCTGCCATGTATTCGTCTTCATTCTCGGCAGAGCGAAGCCGCTTATCCCATTCCATGGTGTCCGCGATTTCTGAGGTGGCCTCGACCGTGAGCGACTTCATGATGGCCGCGAGTTGCTCTTTGGGAAGCGCTTGCTCCGCGCCCGAGACGTGCAAATCGAAAACCATGTCTTCTTTGACGGCATACCCGTTGAATCCCCACGGCCGGCCGTCCGGGGCTTTCGAGTACGAGATGAATGCCATGTCGCCCGACTCTTCCTTTTGGATCGTAGCGTTGTCGATAGCGCCCAAGGCATAGATCATGCCGTATTTCTCGCGCGCATCGACGGCCGTCGTGCCCGCCTCGGCCTGCTCGACGAGCAGGGTCAGCGTAATGCCCTCTCCCAGACTGCCGCCCAGGATGGTCTTAGGCATCTGTACGGCGAACGGCTCGAACTCGGACAGGTCAATGGTGACGGCCCAACCCTTTTCGGGTACAAACGCGCGGACAGGCGCGGCCGCCGCGGCCACAGGCAATAGCGCTGGAAGCAAGGCCGCCGCTGCAACGAAGAACGTACTGCGATACATCATGCCCCCTTTTTTGTGCCCCTTTGCCCGACGTTCGGTGGCGTCCGTGCACTCGCTGCCCCGCTGCCGCCGTTTCGCATTGTATCAGAGAGCGGTTGACCTCTCAACGCCACCCCGGCCCGCGGCGGGGAGGTCCATGTCACTCCGAAGAATGCAGACAGGACACCCGTGCTGCCGGTTCCTTACCGGCCGGACGAGAGATGCGAGTGGCGGGGGCGCCGGGGCCTGCGCTATACTTCGCGAATGCGCGCCTTGGTACATCGCGGGCCTTGTCGGATTCTGAACCGGTATGTGTTGCGGGAGGTCATGGTACCGTCGGTCCTGGCCTTTGCGCTGATCAGCTTTTTGGCCGTGGGCAACGAGCTGCGGGAACGTATCAAGTTGCTCCCGATCGAGCACATCTCCCTGTACGACGTCGCCCGGTTGATGCTGTTTTTTCTTCCAAGCGTTGTAACCTACATCATACCAATCACTTACATGATGGGCGTGTTGCTGGCGTTTGGGCGATTGAACGGACAGAACGAGATCGTGGCCGCGAAAGCGGCAGGGATTCCGCTCAAACGTGTAGTGGTCCCCGTTATTGTCGGCGGGGCATTGTTAAGCCTGGTTTCTTTTGTAATCCAAGACCGTGTCCAGCCGTTTACCTTTAACAGCGCCATGGTCATGATCACGCGGGAGTTGCCTGGCCGCCTGACACTCGACGTGCTGCCCGCGGGCGTGATGCACGAAATCAACAGCGAGGAGGGCGTTTGGCGGGTCTATATCGAGAAGAAGAGCCCCGGCACGGGGAAATTGCACAACATCGAGCTGCTCATGCCCCGTAAGGGGGGCGCGGCATGGACCTTTTTCGCGCGGGAAGCCCAGGTTGTCGCGAAAGACGGGCATACCGAGGTGATTCTCCGGGATGGTTACGCTATTTATCCGCAGGAAGATGGACGGGATTTGCTGGTTTCGGTGTTTCCGGAGTTTCGGGTCCCGTGGCCTCAGAACCCGCCCGAGAAGATTCCTCAGCAGCGGCGAACCCTCAGCTTGACAGAGTGCTTTGCGGCCGAGCGGGAACTGGCGGAAAGCTATGACGCCCGCCGCACAGACAAGCTCAAAGGCGACCTGCGCGAAATGCGTTCTGAGATCAGCGAACGGTTTTCGTTGCCGGTAATGAGTTTCGCCGTGGGTTTCCTGGCGGCGCCGTTGGCGGTACGGTCCCGCCATGGAGGCCGCTCCTACAGCTTTGCGATCGGCTCTGCAATTCTGCTGGTGTATTTCACGTTGAGCATCATGCTCGAACCGGTGTCTCTGCACGGCCTTGACACGGTTGTCTTGCGGGGGATGATCCCCAACCTGGTGTTGTTGGCCGGGGGCTGCATCGCCTTGTGGCGGGTGGACCGGATATGAGGGCCACTCTCATCGACAGATACCTGGGCCGCCGGCTGGCGTTCACCCTGCTCCGCGCGTTGGTGGCCCTTGTCGCCGTCTTCATCCTGATCGATCTCTTGACGCACCGGCGCGGGCAAATCATGCGGCTGGACCTTTCCTGGACCGTTGTGGCCCTGTATTACCTGGCCTATACCCCATGGGTGGTGTTTCAAGTCGCGCCCTTGTGCATGCTGGTGGCCACGTTGATGGTCGTGGGCGAGGCGGCCCAAGCCAATGAAGTGACGGCCGCGCTCGCGGGCGGTATCAGCCTGCGCCGATTCAGCCGGATGCCGCTGGCGCTGGCCCTTGGATTTGCCCTGGTTCTGTTTGCCGCCGAGGAAACCGTGGGAGCATACGCCGCGCAACAGGCCAACCGCATCAAGAGCAACAATTTCTCGCACAACTCCGACAGTAAACGCGAAGGCCTGACATGGGCGCGCCTCTCCAACGGATGGACCTGTCATGTGATGAAGTTTAACCGCGTCGCCCTGACGGGCGAGGGGGTCTTGATGCACGCCGTCCGAGAGGACGCCCTGGAACATATCCAGGCGCGCCGCATCTATTGGGATGAAGCCCGCGGCCAGTGGATGCTCGAGGATGGCCGCTGGCTTATCCTTGCGCCGAACGGAGGGACCATCTTATCGCAGCGGCCCATTAGCCAGCTGCCCGCCCCGTTTGACGAGCGCCCCGAGCTGTTGTTTGCCATGAACACCCCGCCCGAAACCCAAACCGCATGGGGACTGGCCTCGGTCGTGCGCCATGCGGCCCGCATCGGAGTGCCGGCGCAACGGTTGCGCGTGGATTTCCACACCAAATTCTCCCAGCCCGCGATCGCCTTCGTTATGGTCTGGCTTGCCATTCCCTTTGCGCTCCGGGTGCGCCGCGGGGGCATCGCCATCGGTTTTGGAGCCAGCGTCGCCATCGCGATTGTGTACCTGACCCTCTTCAGCATCGGGGTCACGCTCGGGGACGCGGGAAGGATATCGCCGTTCCTCGCCGCATGGCTGGCCAACCTTGTCTTTCTCGCGGCCGGCGTCACCATGTTTCTCAAGACCCCGACCTGAGCGCCGAGGCCCCAATCCTCGAGCCGTGCCCGCCCTCCGTTATGACTTGGACCGGAACATAACGCGGGCCGCCCGCGGTACGGCAGGTCAATGCTGCTCACTCCGCGAACTTCGCGAAATTCAGCCAAACGGTGACCATGGGCTGGCGGTAGGGCGTCTGCTCAGAGATGGGACGCAACGTGACCGTGCAGGGGTCCGGAAACCCGCCATGCCGGTAATTGACGACGACGTGGGCGTCTTCGACGATGCGCGGGTCGCCTTTCGGTCCGACGGGCGCTTTCGGCCGTTCGATGAACGCGGGGAGCCCGATCACGTTCTCGCGCCAGGGTTCGCCGTGGAAATACGGGTCAAGTTCGTCGCTGACGCCCAACAGCCATGGACCGTAATACATCGCGGCCTTGACGGGCTGGTCCGTGAGGTCTTGGGGGCGAAGGACCTTGCCGTCCGGTTGCACGAGACGCGCGGTGCAGGCCCAATCCAGCTCTATCACGTCGCCGCTCTTCCACGCGCGCTCGAATATGAGGTATCCCGCAAGGAGAACCGGTCTCGTTTCGGTTTCGTTCAGACGCACGCTGACATCGCGGGCCCACGAGGGCTGGCGGATGCCGATGGCCCGGGCGGCATCCGGCGCTTTGTCGACCGTCACGCGGAAGGCAGGCGCTTGCGGGTCCGTGGCGCCGGGGCGGGTCAACACGAGGGTGGTGTCGCCGTCGGACCACGTGCCCTCAAGAAACAGGTTGATTCTCGCGGCGGTGTTGTCCTGGGTTACGACGCAGTTCTTGACGTCCGCCAATGCGCGATGCCCGTGCATGGTGCAGCACCACCACGCGCGCCCGGCCCCCTCCGCGGGGATATAGCCGGCATCGCCAAAGCGCCGGTGGCCGAAATCACCGGTCTCGAACTGGCCCGAGTAGAAGATGTTCAGCATGCAGCGCTCGGCGAGTTCGAGGTATTCCGTTTTGCCGGTGGCCTGCCAGAGCTGGAGGCTCAGGCGCAGGAAATCGGCTTCCGAACAGCCCTCGTCGCGGTCGTGCTTCATACCGAAGTACTCCAGCACCCCGCCGTAGACCAGGAAGTCGGTCGAGGCGATGAGCTCGTTGTAGAGTCTTTCGGCGGCGGCCAGGATTGCCGGGTCGCTGGTCGACTCATACAGCATCAGGTACCCGCGCAAGGTGGTCAGGTACCCGTGGCTGTGTTGGACGCCGCGCGGTTCGAGCAGGGGCACGATCCGTTTCGCCGTATCGAGGTAGCGGCCGTCTTTTGTGGCCCGCCAGAGCATGTCGAGCCCCTCGATGAGCTGCGTGAAGCAGATGAATCCCCGCGCGGCCTGACCCTCGAGCCGTTTCGCCACATCGGGCTCGGAACATGTTTCGTAGACGCCGAGCAGAAAATCGCCCAGCTTCCTGGCGCACTCGAGGGCCTTCGGCGAGCCCGAGTACTGGTGGTATTCCATTAATCCCGCCAATAAGCGGCCGTTGCCCCAGAGCAGCGCCATGTTCTCGGGCCCGATGTCTGCCGCCGCAAACGACAGGTTCATGGCGCCGAAACGGCCGTCTGGCCTTTGACACTTCGCGATTTCGCCGACAAGGCCCTCAAGACGCCCGGCCTGCTCGGGGTTGGGCAGCATGGCCACGGCCCCGAGAAAACGCCCCGAGATGTCGCCGCTGAAATTGTCAAACCGGCGCGGGTACTCCGGCGACAACACCACGTCGGCCAGGATAAAGTCGTCCGTGAAACGGGGCTCGATATCCTGATTGCCGTAACGTTCGAGGACGGCCTGGATCCGCGCCCCGAATTCTCCCGCAGGCGTGAAAATGGGCTGTTCCGCGGCGCCCGGCGCCGCCGCCATGAAAGCAAAGCACAGGTTGATGGACATAGCGATCACCATGATACGTTTCCTTCCCAATCGTTCCGCAGGGGTGCACTTCGCGCATCATACGGCAGTGTTTTCGTCTCGCTCAAGGGGAAATGTTCGTGGACCGCGAATGCGCGCGGCCTACCGGGTTCCTTTGCGTTGAAACCGTCCGGCCGGGGCACCATACTGAGGAGCGAAACGTGAATCCGCATTCGAGTGGCTGGCCGATCTTTCGATCGAGGGAGCACAGTGTCATGCGCACGATTACAATGTTGTTGGCCGCGGTGATAGGTGGGTCCGTTGCCGCGCAGGCAGCGGAGAAGGGAGACACGCCGGTGGGCATACCTTATGACATCAAGCTCGAGGTTGCCCACGAAGGGTACGATGAGACTTTCTGCTGGTTTCAGCCCCGCGCGGCCGCCATCCCGCGCATGACGGGAGATGGCCCGCCTATTATTATCATAACGCTGCAGAAGCACCTCGAGAGTTCCGATTTCTACTCCGGCTTGTACACCATGCGCTCGGACGATTTCGGCAAGACGTGGTCGGAACCGAAAGAGCAGCCTGCGCTGGGTTGGCGGGAGCTGCCGGACGGCGTCACGCTCGGGATTTGCGACTTCGTGCCGGGATGGCATGCGCCCACCGCCAGACTGCTGGCTGTCGGGCACACGGTGCGCTACAAGAATCGCGCGTTGATGGAGTCCCCCCATCCCCGCGGCCTGGGGTACGCGGTGTACGATCCGAAGACGGATCAATGGGCGCCATGGCAAATGCTCGATTTTCCGGATAAGGAGAAGTTCTGGAGCGCGGGAGCCGGGTGTTGTCAATGGCTGATCAAAGAAGATGGCACGCTGCTCATTCCGCAGTATTACTGCCCGCCGGAGATGCGCGGAAAGGGCGCGGCCGCCTTGTCGGCGTCGACCGTCGTGCATTGCTCGTTTGATGGAACGACACTCACATACCTGGCACACGGCGATGAAATCACGCTGGACGTGCCCCGCGGCTGCGACGAACCGTCCCTGATACTGTTCCAGGGGAGGTACTATCTGACCATCCGCAACGACGAGAAAGGGTATGTGACCGTGGGCGGCGATGGTCTCCATTTCGCGCCCCTCAAACCGTGGACCTTCGACGATGGCGGGGAACTCGGCAGCTACAACACCCAACAACATTGGCTGACGCACGGCGACGGCCTGTTTCTGGTCTATACGCGCCGCGGCGCGAACAACGACCACATTTTCCGGCATCGCGCGCCCCTTTTCATGGCGCAAGTGGATCCCGAGCGGCTATGCGTCATCCGGGCTACGGAACGTGTGGCCGTCCCGGAGCGCGGGGCCACCCTCGGCAATTTCGGCGCGGGCCCCATCACGGAAGACGAAAGCTGGGTGACGGTCTGCGAGGGTATGTTCTTCCCCGAGGTTTATAAGAAAGGCGGGGCGACGGGCGCGCTGTTCGTTGCGCGCGTCCTTTGGAGGCCGGCCGAGTAGAAGGAACGCGCAGTGGAATCTGACGACGCAGCCGGACGGTTCGCGGGCCTGGTCGAACGAATAGTCGAGGGGGCCGTGACGGTGCTGGACCGCAAAGGGTTGGCGGTTGCTGACGCGGGGTTGCGTAAGCGGCTCGCGGGAACGCCGGGAATCGCAGTGAAAGGCGAACGCGCGCATTTCGCTCCGGAACGCACGGGCGATTTTCTGGAGAGCTACTGTGCCGGACGCGAGTACCGGCCGGCGTCCGGATTCTCCGTGGGTGCGACCGCCCACGCCCACCACATCGTCGATTTGGACGGCGCTTCCCGTCCCATCACGCTGGGGGATATCGAAGAGGGTGCGCGGCTCGCTGACGCGTTGCGCGGCCACGGCATTGTGGGCGGCGCGCCGGGCATCCCGCAGGACGTGCCGCCGCCGCTCCAGGGCATAGCGCAGTTCGTGGCGAGCGCGAAATGGAGCCGCGCCTGCCCGGCCTACGCCCTGCGCGCTTTGCCCGAAGCCGAGGAATACATCGCGGAGTGCTGCCGCATCCTGGGTGTGCCCTATGCCATCGGCGTCCACGTCGTGTCGCCGCTACGCTTGGAGGGACAGGAGGTGGACTGCGCCCTCCACATGCTTCGGCGTTTGCCTGACGCGCCCGTGGGCATCGGCACCATGCCCATCCTGGGCATGACGGCGCCTGCGACCATACCGGGCGGATTCGTGCTTGCGCTCGCGGAAGTCCTGGGCGCAGGAATGGTGTTCCAGGCGACAGGCGCCGCAAACCTCAGCCTGTGCGTCAATGTCTATCCCATCGACATGCGTACAGCCACGTTTGTCTACGGTACGCCATCGAACATCGCCATCAATTTGCTCGAGATCGAGGTCAACAAACGTCTCAAAACAGAGATTCAATCGAAATCCTTCAAGACCATGAGCCAGCAGCCGGATCAGCAGGCGGCGGCGCAGAAAGCCTTTTTCACCGGCTACATGGCGTCTCGGGGCAAGCGGTCGTTCACGGGGGCGGGGAGCCTGTCGCTGGACGAACTCTATTCGCCCGTGCAGCTGGTGATTGACTGCGAACTCCTGGGGGTCGCCAAACGCACCGCCGAGATGGCGGAGTCCTGTCTTGGCCAGGCAGATTTGCTGGTGGATGCGGTGCTCGAGAACGCCGGCGGTTCCTTCATGACTGAGCCGACTACCTTAGCCCGCTTCCGCGACCTTCAGTGGGATTCGGCCCTGTTCTCCAGCCGGATGTTTCAGCAATGGCTCGCGGCGGGTTCACCCCGATGTTTCGAAGCGGCCCGCGAACGCGCGCGCGAGCTGGCGCGCGACCACGTCTGGACGCTCGACCCCGGCAAGTCCGCCGCTCTTGATGCCGTGTACCGGCGCGCACGGCGGACACTCGGGTAACTCGGCAGTCAGCGCAACACAGAACGGGTAAAGAACGAAGCGAAACAGGGACTGGCCTGAATGGCACTAACTTAAGCCGGCAGGGACACGCGGTTGAAGAGCCGGTGAGTGCGGCGCTTGTCTCTGGGGGAATGCCCATGCAGCCCCGCCAGGGCCGCGGGCGTCTCCGGCTTTGTGTCGAGCGCGCCCTCCGAGGCGCCATGAGGACGCGAAAGGCAATGCTCTTCCGCATGGCGCACAGGACCCTTGCCCCGACCCCCTTCAATGCGGTACATTGCCTTGCCGGGTCAGTGGCCTGGCAAGACCCCTGCCTGTTATGTCTGGCCGTTAGTGAAGGAGAATCATCGTGGGCGGACTGTTCGGCGTCGCATCGAAGGATGACTGCGTCAGCGACCTCTTTTATGGAACGGATTACCATTCGCATCTTGGCACCTCGCGCGGGGGACTGTCCGTACTGAACGGCGAGGGGTACACCCGACATATCCACGACATATCCACGGCGCAGTTCCGTTCCAAATTCGAGGACGATATCCGGCAGATGCATGGCCATTTCGGCATTGGCGTCATCAGCGACTTTGAATCGCAGCCGTTGATTATCGGGTCGCATCTCGGCCCGTATGCCATCGTGACCGTCGGCGCGATCAAAAATGCTGACGGTCTGGCCAAGCGCGCATTCAAGAAGCGGACCACGCACTTTTCGGAGATGAGCGGGGGCGGCATTAACCCCACCGAGTTGTTCGCCACCTTGATCAACCAGGAAGCGTCGTTCGAAGAGGGTATTCAGGCCGCGCAAGAAGCCATCGAGGGGTCGTGCACCGTGCTTCTTCTGACGGATCAAGGCATCTATGCCGCCCGGGACCGTTACGGCCGCACCCCTTTGACCACCGCGCGCAAGAAGGGGGCCTATGCCGTCACCTTCGAGACGACCGCCCTCCCGAATCTTGGTTACGAGGTCGATCGGTATCTCGGGCCCGGCGAAATCGTGTTGGTCACCGCCGAGGGGGTGGAACAGAAAGTCCCGCCTCGCGACGAACTTCGCATTTGCTCGTTTCTGTGGGTCTACTACGGGTTTCCTTCCTCCAACTACGAGGGTATCAACGTCGAGGTGGTGCGCAACCGTTGCGGGGCCGCCCTCGCCGCAAACGACGACCAGGACATAGATCTCGTGGCGGGCATTCCCGATTCCGGCACGGGCCATGCCATCGGCTACGCCAACACCGCCAAGATCCCCTATGCGCGCCCCTTCGTGAAATACACCCCGACCTGGCCGCGGAGTTTCATGCCCCAAATTCAAGAAATGCGCGACCTTGTCGCCCGCATGAAACTCATTCCCATCGTCGAGCTTATCCAGGGGAAACGGCTGCTGTTCTGCGAAGACTCGATTGTACGGGGCACGCAGCTTCGGGACACCATTCAACAGTTCTATGATTACGGCGCGCTCGAGGTGCATATGCGGCCGGCATGCCCGCCACTCGTGTACAGTTGCGAGTTCTTGAATTTCTCCCGTTCTCGGACCGTCATGGACCTGGCGGCCCGCCGGGCCATCAAGGAACTCGAGGGGGACGGCGACGAGAACATCCGCAAATACATCGACCCTTCGACTCCGGAATACGCCGCCATGACGGAGCGTGTTCGCCAGCGCCTTTCCTTGACCACGCTCAAGTACCAGAAACTCGATGACCTGGTTAAGGCGATCGGTCTGCCGAAAAAGAAACTGTGCACGTATTGCTGGGACGGGTGCCAGGGCTGCGAGCAGCACGGCGGCAAGTGACCGCCTCAGACGAGTTCTTCCAGTTCGCCCACGAGCGTCTTGAACCGGTCCATGGCCGTCGCGACGGGTTGGGGTCTGGTGAGGTCCACCCCGGCGTCACGCAGCAAATCCAGCGGGAATTTTGAGCCGCCGGCCTTGAGGAAGTTGAGATAGCGGTCGCGCGCTTTCGGCCCGCCCTCGATGACGCGCCTGGCCAACGTGATGGCCGCCGAGATCCCCGTCGCGTACTTGTACACGTAGAACGAGTGATAGAAGTGGGGGATGCGCAGCCCTTCGAGCGACAGCGATTCATCGAGCGCGAAATCGGGGCCAAAATACAGTTCGAGCAGTTTGCGGTACTCGCTCCGGATGCGCTCGAGGGTGAGCGGTTCCCCGGCTTCCGTTATGGCGTGGGCGATCTTCTCGAATTCGGCAAACATGGTCTGGCGAATGAGCGTTCCGCGAATCTCGTCGATCTCGCGGCTGATGAGATAGGCCCGCGTCTTCTTGTCCGTGGCCTTCTGCAACAGCAGCGCGTTTACCAATTGCTCGTTGAACGTCGAGGCCACCTCCGCCACGAAGATCGCGTATTCGTAGTATTGAAACGGCTGCGTACGCGCGCTGAGATAGGTATGCATCGAGTGGCCCGCTTCATGGGCCAGGGTGAAGACGCTGTCGATGACGTCTTCCTGGTAGTTCATGAGGATGTACGGCGGGCCGGTATACCCCCCCGCCGAAAATGCGCCGCTTCGTTTGCCGCGATTCTCGTAGCGGTCGACCCAGCGTCCGGCGCGCAGGCCTTTCTCGAGCGCCTGGCAATAAGCGGCGCCCAGCGGTTCGAGGGATTCCATCACCATGCCTACCGCCTCGGCGAAAGTCTTCTTCCATGCACCGTTCCGCACCAGAGGCACGTAGTTATCGTAGAAACGAAGGTCCTTCACGCGAAGAGCCTTACGGCGGAGTTCGAGGTAGCGGTAGACCGTCGCCAGATTGTCGTGGACCGCCTCGATAAGGCTGTCGTAGACGGACGCCGGGACGTTATCGGCAAACAACGCCTGTTCGAGGCATGACCCGAAATTCCGGGCGCGGGCGTTGTAGACATCCTGCAGCACCGACGAGCTCAACGCCGCCGCAAGGGTATTGGCATGGTCCGCGTACTCTTTGTAGAACTGTTGGTACGCCTGCTTGCGGACTGCGCGTTTGGGCGACTCGAGCAAGGTGCGGAACGAGCTCTGGGTCAGCTCGACATTGACCCCCTTCTCGTCGGTCACAAACCCGAATTTGAGGTCGGCGTCGTTGAGTTGCCCGAAGATGCGCCCCGCGCTGCCGGCCACCTCGCCCTGCATGGCGAGAAGGCGTTCTTCGGCGAGCGACAGAATGTGCGGGCGGTAACGAAGCAGTTTTCTCAGCTGAAACCGGTAGGGTTCGAGAACGGGCGACTGCTCGAACCGCCGCATTCTGGCTTTTGGGATGGCCTGGATCTCTGGAGCAATGAAACTCGCGGCCTCGTTCGCCACTGTGGCCACGTGCACGTAACGCGCGACCATGGCCTGATGCGTGCTGTTGGCGACGTCCTCCGCCGACTTGAGAAACGCGTACGAGCCTATGCGCTCGGCCAGTTTCTCGAACTCGACCTCGAAGTCAAAGCATGCGCGAATCGTCTTGGCGGACCGCTTCAGTTTTCCCCGGAACTTCGCGAATCCGCCAACCATGCGCTTGAGCTTCTTGAACGCCCGGGCCCACGCCGCGTCGCTGGGATACAGAGGCGTCAGGTCCCACGTGTCTTCCTGTTTGACCGCGTGGCGCGGCGGAATCGATTTCGTTTTCGTCTTGGCCATGGCAGTTCCCTTGGTTTCCGGTGACGCAGTTCGGCGCAGTATACCCAACAGATAAAGCGTCTCCCAAGTCCGGCGCAAGCGCTGATCCGCGGGTTTGACTTAGTGGGATGGCATACCTATACTTAATCTGTTAGTATGGCGTAGCGTTTTGACCCAAGCTATCCGGCTGGAAGCAGGGCGGTAGAGTATATTGGTTGCATTTTGCCCACGTTACGAGACGAATCGGCTCAAGACGGCTGTAAGAGAGGGAAGGCCGTGCCGAGGAGTTGTGACGGTTCTGAGATATGTCGAGTGGGCTTCTCTTTTTTCAGGAGTGAACATTTCCAAGGTTAAGTACTGCAACCTTCTGGAGTTGTGTTAGCGCAACCCCGGATGACTCCTTACGCCTTGCGCCTCCCGCCGGAATGAACAGTCCCTGAGGGGGCGGAGGTTCACGCATGGATCCACTTTCTGTCGCACTGTGGATCGTAGCGGGCATCCTTATCGGGATCATTCTCAATGCTATCGGCAGCCGTATCATGCGGCGCCGCTACATGAGCAAGGCGCGGCGAGAAGCCGCCCAGGCTATTTCCGATGCCGAACGGGAAGCCGCGACGATTCTCAAAGAAGCACAAACCGAACTGAAGGAACAACGCATCGAACTGCGGGCCGAAGTCGAACGTGAGGCCCGCGAACAGCGCCGCGAACTCGTTGCTCTCGAAAAACGTATCCTCGCCAAGGAGGAGAGCGTCGACAAGCGCGTCGAACTCCTCGAAACCAAAGCCAACGAGGTCAGCGCCAAAGAACGCGACCTGACCAAACGCGAACAGGCCCTCGAGAACCGCCAGGAGGAAATCGACCGGATCATCCAGGAGCAGCGGGCCAAACTCGAGAGCGTGTCGGGCATGAGCGCCGAACAGGCGCGCCGGGAGCTGTTTACGCAGCTCGAGAACGAGGTCCGGCGGGACACTGCTCTGCGTCTGAAACGGATCGAAGATGAATTGGTCGAGAATTCCGAGAAACGGGCTCAGTGGGTCATCAGCCAGGCGATCCAGCGGTGCGCGGCCGACCATGTGGCCGAGAGCACGGTGTCGGTGGTAGACCTGCCGAACGATGAGATGAAAGGCCGCATCATCGGGCGTGAGGGGCGCAACATTCGCGCCCTCGAAAGCGTCACGGGGATCAATATTATCATTGACGATACCCCCGAGGCGGTCATATTGTCGGGCTTCGATCCCATCCGGCGCGAGGTGGCACGGATTACCCTTGAGCGCCTGATCCAGGACGGACGCATCCACCCCGCGCGCATCGAGGAGGTGGTCGCGAAGGTTCAGGAAGAAATGAACCAGACGATCAAGGAATTGGGCGAGGCGGCGTGCCTCGAGACGGGCGTCCACGGATTGCATCCCGAAATCGTGAAGCTTCTGGGGCGGCTGAATTACCGGACTTCGTACGGGCAGAATGTGTTGCGCCACGCGCAGGAGGTCTGCCACCTGGCGGGGATGATGGCCGCGGAACTGGGTTTGAATGTGCAAGAGGCCAAGCGTGCGGCGTTGATTCACGACATCGGCAAGGCGGTGACGCATGAGGTCGAAGGGTCGCATGCGGCTATCGGCGCGGATTTTGCCCGGCGCTACGGCGAAAGCCCGAACATCGTCAATGCGATCGGCGCGCACCATAACGAGCAGGAAAAGCAGTCCGTGATGGCGGTGCTGGTCCAGGCGGCCGACGCCCTGTCGGCGGCGCGTCCCGGCGCCCGCCGCGAGACCATTGAATCGTACGTGAAACGGCTCGAGCAATTGGAGGCCCTGGCCAACGGGTTCGAGGGCGTCGAGAAATCGTACGCTCTCCAGGCGGGCCGCGAGGTTCGGCTGGCCGTCATTCCCGAGAAGGTGGACGACGCCCAGGCGGCTCAACTTGCGCGCGACGTAGCCCGAAAGGTCGAACAGGAGATGACGTATCCGGGGCAGATCCGGGTCACGGTCATTCGCGAGACTCGTGCGAGCGAAACGGCCAATTAGCAGGGAAGCAACCACGAGCGCATCGCGATCATGAACATACTGTTCATCGGGGACATCGTGGGGCGGCCGGGCAGGCGGAGCGTGGCCCGCTGGCTGCCGCGTCTGCGCGACGAGTTCGCGGTTGACTTGGTGATCGCGAACGGCGAAAATGCGGCCGGGGGGCTCGGCATCACGCCGGCCTTGGTGCGCGAGCTCCTGGAAGGGGGAGTCCAGGTGATTACGTTGGGAAACCACACCTGGCGCAAGCGGGAATTTGTCAAGGCGATTGGTTCGTTTGACGCCGTCGTGCGGCCGGCGAACTACCCGGAGGGAGTCCCGGGCAAAGGGTTCGTGGCGTACCGCCTCGACGATGGCCGGACGGTAGGCGTTGTGAACCTGCTCGGGCGGGTGTACATGGAACCGGTGTTGTGCCCTTTTGCGGTAGGGTCTCGTGTAGTCGAGGAGCTTCGGCAGGCAACGCCGGTAGTTATCGTCGACATGCACGCCGAGGCGACCTCGGAGAAGGTGGCGATGGGATGGCATCTCGACGGCAAATGCACCGCGGTTATCGGAACCCATACCCATGTGCAAACGGCTGACGAGCGGGTGCTTCCAGGGGGGACGGCCTACATCACCGATGTGGGCATGACGGGCCCCCTGGACTCGGTCATCGGCGTCGAGCGCGACCTGATCCTGCGGCGTTTCTTGACAGGGATGCCCGTGGAATTCGAGGTGGCCGCCGGGCGGCCTGCGCTGGCCGCCGTGGTTGTGGATGCGGACGACGAGACGGGGAAAGCGCGCTCGATAAGGCGGCTGTTGCGCGAAGACCCGGACAATGAGTAATGTGAACCAGAAGCACACGGATTCCCGTTTATCATGTATTTCAAGCAGTTAGAATTATCCGGATTCAAGTCGTTTGCTGACCATACCGTGGTTCGGTTCGAGCCGGGGGTTACCGTAATCGTCGGACCCAACGGGTGCGGAAAGAGCAATATCCTCGACGCGATGAAGTGGTGTCTGGGCGAGCAGCGGGCAAAGGAATTGCGCGGCTCGCTCATGCAGGACGTGATATTCAACGGCAGCGAGAACCGTAATCCGACGGGGATGGCGGAGGTTACGCTCCTTTTTGACAATTCCGATTCGAACCTGCCGGTCGATTTTGCCGAGGTGGCCGTTACCCGCCGCCTATACCGCTCCGGGGAAAGCGAATACCTCCTCAACAGCGCGCCCTGCCGCTTGAAGGATATCCAGGAACTGTTCATGGATACCGGCATCGGGACGAGCGCCTACTCGATGGTCGGTCAGGGCAAGATGGACTTGATCCTGAGTTCGAAGCCCGAAGACCGGCGGTTCTTGTTCGAGGAAGCGGCGGGGATTATCAAGTATAAGAACCGGAAGCGGGCGGCCCTTCGCAAACTCGAGTCCGCGGAAAACAACCTGTTGCGGCTCAGCGACATTATCGCCGAGGTACAGCGCCAGATGCGTTCCCTGAAACGCCAGGTGAACGCGGCCATACGGTACCGCGAGCTGACGGCCATGCTCCGCGACATCGAGATCCGGGCGGCCTGGCTGAAGTACAGGACGTTGACTTCGGAAATCGACGAGTTGAAGAAACGGTTCGCGGAGGCGACCGACGAATACGAAGCCGCCTCGACGAAAACCTCGGAACTTGAGGCGCGTTTCGAAGAACTGGGCCTGGCCAAACTCGAACAGGACCGCGTGTTGCTGGCGCGCCGCGAGGGAGTCCACCAGATCGACTCTGAAATGGAGAAGCTCGAGCGCGAGATCGCGCTTACCCGCCAGCAGATGGCGTTTTCGGAAGAACAGGAGAAGCGCGCCGAGACGGAGAGCGCTGATTTTGAGCAGCGCGCCGAGGCAATCGCGGACCATATCGAACGTACGCGCGCCGCGCGCGAGAACGCACAGGGCGAATTGGACGCCTGTTCGGCGGCCATCGAGGCCAAGGCCCAGGAGCACGGCGCGCTGACCGGCAAGGTGGCGGAAGCCGACGTGCAACTCGAGGCCAAGCGAGCGCTGGCTGTCGAAAAAATGAATACACGCGCGAAGGCGGCGACGGAACTCGAGACCCTGGCCGTCACTATCTTCAACATCGAGTCCCAACTGGAATCCATTTACGAGAACCAGAAGCGTATCGGGCAACGGCGCGAGGAATTGCTCGAAGCGCTCGGGCAACAGCGCGGCCAGGAGGCGGAGAAACAGGCGCGTCTCACCGAGTCCGAGGCCGGCCGGACGCGTACCCAGCGCGCTCAGGCCGACAAAACCCAGGCACTGCGGTCCCTCGACCAGGAGTGGCAGTCGCTTCGTGAAAAGAAGAGCAGCCTCGCTGCGCGCCTGACGTCTCTGCGCGAATTGCGGGACAATTACGAGGGGTTTGCCGCGGGCGTGCGGGCGGTCATGCGGGCGAAAGCCGATGGCCAGGGCGGGATGCAGGACATCATCGGCCCCGTCGGCGATCTGCTGTCCACGGGCAAGGAGTACGAGCGCGCGATCGAGGCGGCCCTAGGCGGCAATATCAACAACGTGGTGACGGAACATGCGGGGGCGGCCAAGGGAGCGATAGAGTTTCTGAAAGAGAACCAAGCCGGGCGCGTCACATTTCTGCCCCTGGACATTCTGCGTTCCCCCATTCGCGAGGCGCTGTCGCTTACGGGCCGTCAGGGCGTGGTCGGAGATGCCATATCGTTTGTCCAGTTCGACGGCCACATCCGTCCGGCCGTCGAGTACCTTTTGCGGGATACCGTCGTTGTTGAAACGCTTGATGACGCGATTCGAATTGCCCGCGAGGAACAGTCTTACCCGAGACTGGTTACCCTCGACGGGGAAGTCGTGCAGTCTTCGGGCGCGGTGACCGGCGGCCGCACGCGTCATGACCGCGGCGGGTTGCTCGGACGCAGCGCGGAAATCGCCGAGCTGGAAAAGCAGCTGATCGAGCTCGAGGGCCAGCTCTCCGAAATGGCCGATAGTGGGCAGGCTCTGGGGGCTGAAATACAGGAATTGACCAGCCAAATCCACGCGTTTGAAGCAGCAGAAAGCGCGATTCGGCGCGAACTGGGCGACATCGGGGTGGCCATCGCCCGGCAAAGCGCCGAGCTGGACGGCCTGGTCCAGAGCGCGCAAGAACTTGATGCGCAGCGCGACGAGCTTTGCACGCGCCGCGACGGCCTTGAGGACCAGCGCAGACAAGCCTCCGCGCGCGCCGATACGATGGCCAGCGACGACGAAGCGATTCAACACGAGATCGCCGAAGCCCAGGAAAGCGCGTCCCGGGCGCGGCAGGCTCTGTCGGTGTGTGCGAGCCAGCTTGCCGACCTGCGCGTGCGCCAGGCAGGCATTGCTCAGCGCATCCAGGAAATCGACCGCGATGTCGAGCGCGAACAGGCGCGGCGCGAGGAGGCGTTGGACGAGGCCCGCCGCCGCCGCGAAACCATTGTGAGCCAGCAAGAGACGCGAAAACGGCTGGAAGGGGACATCCGTCTGCACCTGGAACGGTCCAGCGCGTTGTCGGAGAGCAAGGAACAGGCCCGCAAGAAGGTCATCGATGCGGAAAATCAGCGGCAAACGCTGCTGGATGAAAGCGAGACCCTCGAGAAGGAGTTGCGGGAACTGCGCGAAACAGCCCGCGGCGCCCAGTCGCGGGTTCACGAGACCGAACTCGCCCTGCGCCAGCGTGAAGACCGTGTTGGCTTCTTTCAGGAACGCATTCTCGATGAGTACAACATAGCGCTGGCATCGTTGCGTGAAGACGAGGTGGGAACAGACGAGTATTCCCTCGAAGAACGCGACAAGCTCGTGAACGACGTGCGGGGCCGGCTGCAACGCATGGGCGAAGTCAATCTTATGGCCATTGAGGAATACGAAGCCCTCGAGAAACGCGAGAGCTTCCTGACGACCCAATACAACGACCTGCAGAGCGCCCGCGAGACCCTTCTGGGAGTCATAGCCCGCAGCGACAAGAAGATCCTCTCTATGTTCATGGAGACCTTCACTCTTGTCGGCGACCATTTCCGCAACTATTTTCGCACGATGTTCAGCGGCGGACAGGCCCGCATATACCTGCTTGACGAAGACGACCCGCTCGAGAGCGGCATCGAGATCGAGGCGCGGCCGCCCGGGAAGAAACTTCAGAGCATTTCCCTGTTGTCGGGCGGCGAGCAGGCCATGACCGCGCTTGCGCTTCTCTTCAGCATCTTCCGTGCAAAGCCGAGCCCCTTCTGCGTGCTCGACGAAGTCGATGCGCCGCTGGACGACGCCAACATCGGGCGTTTCCTGAGCATGCTCGACGAATTCACGAAGGAAAGCCAGTTCGTCGTCATCTCCCATAACAAACAGACCATGGCCCGCGGCGACGCCCTTTACGGCGTGACGATGCAGGAGCGGGGCGTGTCGCAGCTCGTGTCCGTGCGGTTCAAAGACGGTAAGGAACCGGCCGATTCAGCCGCCTGAGACCGGCACGGGCCCTGTCTTCTCCCTGTCCTCCTTGTCGCGGTTCTTATAAACGGGTAACATGTCACTTCACCCTTGACCAGGAGGAAATCGATCATGCTCGCTGTGTTGCTGGCCATCGTATCAGGAGCTACGTTTCAGGTGGAGGCGCCGGGGTTTGCCCAGCCGTGGGCCAACGCGCCCGCGCAATTCGACATCACGGAATTCGGCCCGGGCGTGATGGCCCGGGCGTTTGATGGCGGTTCCGGGCAGGAAATCCCCGCCAAGGTGCAGCAGCAACTCGATAAACGCTACCTGTACTGGACGCGCACGGATGACGGGTCGCGCGCATGTGTATACACCGTCGAGACGGAAGCCGCCCCGGCCGCAACCCCTGTGTTCGTGGGGGCGGGCGATATGCTGGCCTACGGACGCCCGGGCGTGGTGGCGGATCTGGGGGTGGGTCTCTGGGCGACCGCGATGCCTATCGACTGGGACGCCGACGGTGATTGGGACCTCCTCTACAGTTGCCAGGACAAGCCGCAGAGCGGCGTTTACCTGTACATCCAGGAGTCCCAGGGCGTCTTCCGCCAAATGCGGCGATTGGCGGACGGCGTGTCGTATTGCGCGCTGGCCGACATGAACGGCGATGGCGAAGAAGATTTGCTCGGCGGCGAATCCTGGTGGGCGAGCGTGCGCAATCCGGACGCGTGGACCAAGCACGACGGTCCGTTCAAGAAGCCCGAGGGACGCGTCCGCGCGTTCTTGTCGCGCCAAGTGGACTGGGACGGCGACGGCGTGCTCGACGTGATTCGAGCCCTTGGCGACTGGGAAGAATATGGCTGGGATATGGGATTTGACGCGGCCGGCAACTGGACTCGCGGCCCGCTGCACGGGTACCTCTGGTTTCACAAGAATACTGGCACGAACCAGAGCCCGGTGTACGCGGAGGGCATCCGCCTGGAAGCCGACGACACGCCGATCGACGTGTACGGCAACCCGTGTCCGTGCATTGCGGACTGGGACGGCGACGGCGACCTCGATCTTCTCTGCGGCGAATTTCGCGACGAGTTTACCTATTTCGAGAATGTCGGCACGCGTACCAACCCCCGTCTCGCGCCGCCGCAGCCCGCGATGACGCGCGACGGCCGCCTCAAGATCGATTTGTGCATGATGAACCCGCTCCCGTGCGACTGGAACGGCGACGGGCAGGTCGACCTCGTAGTCGGCCAGGAAGACGGGCGCGTCAGCGTTATCCTGAATCTGGGCGTCAACCGGGGCGCGCCCTTGTTTGCCGCCGAGTTCTTCCTGAAGGAAATCGACCCGCCCATCAAGTCGGGCGTATTAGTGACGCCGTGGCTTGATGCCGAGACCGGCGAACTCTATTGCGGAAACTCGGCCGGCTATATCGAGGTGTTCCGTGTGCGGGACGGCGCGTATCTCGAGGGGCAGTATCTGCGCCAGGGGCGCGTCCCCTTCCGCATCCAGGCGGGATACAACCTCAGCGTGCAGGGTCCCGCCGAAGAAAAATGGGGGTATACGGTCCCGTGTTTGGGGGACCTGAACGGCGACGGGCAAAAGGAGCTCGTCGTCAACTCGATCGTCGGCTGCATCGAACGGCTGTTGCTTCAACGCATCGGACTGGTTGAGCGCGAGGCCGTCCGGGTGGCGTGGCCAGGCGAACCGCCGTATCCCGCGTGGAACTGGTGGAAGCCGGGGCCCGACCAGCTCGTCGTACAATGGCGCAGCCGGCCCAATGTGTTGGATTGGGACGCCGACGGCCGGCAGGACCTGATCAGCATCGATCACGAAGGCTATCTGGCCTTCTACCGGAACGCGGGCGAGGTGTTGGAACCCGGGAAACGGGTGTTTCTCGATGAGAAGGGCGAACCCCTCCGCTTGAACGACGGCGAGGGCGGCAAGAGCGGCCGCGCCGGCGTTCATCTGGTCGACTGGGACGGCGACGGCGACCTGGATCTCCTCCGAAACACCCAAAACACGGGCTGGTTCGAAAACACCGGCGATAACCGCTACGTGTGGCGGGGCGATTTCACGATGCGCGCGCTGGCAGGCCACAACACCGCGCCCCAGGCCGTCGATTGGAACGCTGACGGCAAGCTCGACCTCATCGTGGGCGCCGAAGACGGCCGCATCTACTGCTATCACCGGGCCGCCCTCGAACAACCCGACAAGCTCGACGCGAAAAAGAAATGACCAACGGCGAGACCGCCCCGGGCCGCTGCCTAACTTGATACGTACTCGTCGATGGCGTCGCGGACGGTTTCGTAGATCCAGGTGCGGCGCCGGTCATCGGTCTCGAGTGTGGTTATCCGGAATCCGTCGTGGCTGCTCTGGAACCCTGAGAGGGGAACCACGACGATGCCGGTGGCCCCCATGAGGTAATAGACGAAGCGCCGGTCCGGCGGAACGCCTTTCACCATTTCTTCGATGCGCCGCCGCACGCGGTCGTTTGCGATTCGCAGGGTTTGATGGTCGTTCAAGACGCCCGGCTTGAACATGACGGTGAAGTAGAACGCCCCGCCGGGTTTGATGACGATGACGGAGTCGCAGCCGGCGAAGACTGCCATAGCCTCGTCGGCGCGCTTGTCGAACATGGCGGCACGTTTCGCCAGGTGTTCGGGATAGCGCGGGTCTCCCATGACGCGCGGGATGGACATCTGCGGAAGCGTTGTCGAGCACACCTCAAGACGTTTTGCGGCGAGAAGACTGTCGACGTAGCGCCCGAAATTTTCGTCGCGGTTCTTGTTGAGCACCTCCAGCCAGCCGCAGCGCGAACCGGGCCAGGGGTATTCCTTGCTGATGCCGCGCATGGCAAGGGCCGGTACGTCGCCAATCCATTCGCTCATGTGCATGCGCGGATTGCCGTTGTACACGATGTGGACGTATATCTCGTCGGCGATCACGAACAAGCGGTGTTCGCGGGCGATCTCGGCAATCTCCTCCAGAATCGGACGGGGATATACGGCCCCGGTGGGATTGTCGGGCGAAAGCAGCAAGATTCCCGCAATGGAATCGTTGTATTTCACCTTCTTGCGGATATCGTCGACATCGGGCAGCCATCCGTTATAAGGGTCAAGTTCGTAGGTGACATGGCTGTAACCCGAATGTGCCGCTTCGGCGGACGAGTGTGTGCTGTACGCGGGGGACGGCCCCAACACCCGGGCTTCCCGCCGCAGGAATCCGTAGACTTTCGCTACGGCGTCTCCCAGACCGTTAAAGAAAATGATGTCGTTGGTGCTCACCTGCACCCCGCCCGGGCGCAGGTTGACCAGGTCGGCCAGGAACCGCCGCGTCTCGGGAACGCCGGCCGTATCGCAATAGCCCCAGGATTTGGGGTCGTCGACAAGCTCTTTGATGACCTGACTCATCCAGGCGGGCACCCGTTCGCCCTTCTCGATGGGGTCGCCGATGTTCTCCCAGACGATGGGCTGCCCCAGATCGCGTATCTCGTGGGCCACCGTGACGATCTCACGGATGGCGTAGCTTAGATTGGTGGCGCCTTCATGAACAATATTGCGTCGCACGACCTGAATACTCCACAGAACGCGCCACCGCTCCGGCGCGTCCCCCGGGACGCCGGATGCGCGAAGCGCCATATTCCGAATTGCTGGATGGATTGTTCTCTCGAATATGCGCAGAGAGCGCAGACATTTATGATACGACTCCGTTTCTCTCGATGCAAGGAGCGCCAGCGCCACCAAATCCGGATAGCACGGCGATTGGAGAAACTCACACAGAGACGGAAAGGACACGGGAGAAATGGCGCCTGCGCGAAAGCGGAATCGACTCAACATCCCCGTCTATGATGCGGGGAATGCCGTCGCTCATCAAAGCCTCGCCGAAGTCGAGTAGACAGCCGAGTCTGATACCCGTCAGCCGCGGATAGGTCACCGCCTGCTTATGGTGCGCCTTCGTGGCCTTCTCCACGGATTTGAGTTCCACAAGAACGGCGTCCTCCACGATGAGGTCCGCACGAGACCCTTCGTCGAACCGGAGCCTGCGAAGCTCGATGGGGGTGGGAACTTGACGTGCCACGCGCAGGCCCCGGGCCTCCAAATCCTGCGCAAGAGCCGCTTCATACACTGTTTCCAAGAGCCCGGGACCCGTCTCTCGATGAAGCGCCACGGCGCAATCCACAATGATGCTTCCTGTCTCGTTCTGTTTCGGAGGATTCAATCTTCGTGTTCCCTGCGTCTCCGTGTGAGTTCGTTCTTGTCTTTATGGAGACAACAAGATCCTTCCAGCAAGTTCCTGTCCTGATTGGGGAGCGCTAGCGCCCGCGCAGCGGCGGCGCGGTTGAACCGCACGCTTCTGCCGGGCTACACTATGTGGCCATGGACACATTGCACACGCTTCCAGTCGCAACGTCTGCCGAGAAGGAGCGCTCGGCGGTCCTGGATGTCCTGGCCGTAGCAGGTCTCATGACTCTTGGCGCATGGATACGGATTCCCTTGCCGTTCACACCCGTGCCCATGACCCTCCAGACCTTTCCGGTGCTGGTGGGGGCGTTTCTGGTGAGCCGCAACCGCGCCATGGCGGGCGTCCTGCTTTACATGGTGCTGGGGCTTGCCGGGGCGCCGGTGCTGGCTGTCGGGACAACGTTCGGGGTCACATTCGGTTACCTTGCCGGGTTCGTTGCGGCACCGTGGGTGGTGTCGCGTTTCCGCAGCCCTCTGGCGGGCATCATTGCCGCCACGGCCGTGATTTATGTTTTTGGCGCGGCATGGTTGAGCCTGTACACGGGTTTTTCCGCCGCCGCCGCGCTGATGCTGGGCGTCGCGCCATTCCTGCCCGGAGACGCGATCAAGGCTGCCGCGGCCTACGCTGTCATCCGGCGGATATCCCGCTGAGCGGCAGCCCGGTTCTATTCGCCGCAGTAGCGGGCGCTTCCTATCGCCGGGTGCGGTTTCCAGACCATGCCATTCTCATGACCGAAGGCCTCCAACCTGAGCCATGCAAGCAATGCGCCCGCATTCTTGAACGTGGCATGAGCATCTTGCTCATGATTTCTTCAACTGTGCCGGAGGGCGGCCTCTGCCGCCCCGCCGGGGCCGGCGGAGAGGGACGCAAGACCCTGGGCTGCGCCACGCGTTCCGCGGCGGCCGCTACGACGATAGGCTTCGGACATTTTCGATGTGATACAATCGGCCCCGTGATTACAGTAATTCTCTGCACATACGCCGCCCTGCTTGGCGCGGAGCCCACGGGCCAGATCGCCTTTGTATCGGGCACGGAACAGGAAGACCGCCGGGTCGAAATCATCGAGCTCGCCACGGGCGCGGTCGCGCCGCTGGGTCCCGGCGACCGTGACGGCGCGCCTGTCTGGTCCCCGGACGGCCAATGGCTCGCGTTTCCCACGAAAGGCCCCGACGGCATGGTCATCCGCATCGTCCGGGCGGACGGTTCCGAGGCGCGCAACGTTCCTCACAAATACGCGTGGAACGACATACCCCGGTGGTCGCCGGATGGCAGCCTTGTCGCCTACACAGGCACGAACGGGGCGGACGACATTCGCCCCGAAGACATGGCCAAAGGCTCGTTCATAATGGTCTACAACGTGGCCGGGAACACCGAAGAACAATGGGGCGGCGACGCGATGAGCCTGTATTGCCCGGTATGGATGGATGCCGGGACGATTATCGCCATCGGCGTCCTGCCCGGCCAGAAGCGGTTGACCACGCACATCTTTTTCGTGAACCCCGGCGACGCAAACCCCCTGCCTCCCGAGGCCATGCCGTCGGCGGGCGAGTACATCGAATGGGCGCCCGACGCCAACATCAAGCGGAACCTTCTCGCGTACGACTCTAACGACGGCGGCGACCGCGAGGTGTTTGTGCTCTCCTACAAACGGGGTTCGACGGACGTGTCGAATCACAGGGCCGCGGACTGGAATCCCGTGTGGCAGCCCGGCGGTGAATGGCTCGCCTTTGAATCGTTCCGCTCGGGCCGGCGGGGCGT
Source organism: Candidatus Hydrogenedentota bacterium (assembly GCA_035416745.1). Classification (NCBI taxonomy): domain Bacteria; kingdom Pseudomonadati; phylum Candidatus Hydrogenedentota; species Candidatus Hydrogenedentota bacterium. Next base: position 54,471 of record DAOLNV010000011.1, read on the forward strand.
GTACCGGGTCTTTCCGAGCACCATCCGCGTGTTTCCCGTCGCGGTGGGCGAGAATTACGACAATTGGCATCCCGCATGGTCGCCGGACGGCGCCTTCCTCGCATACGTATCCGATCGGCTGGGGACTCCACAGATCTTCGTGACCGAGATCGAGTCGGGTCAAACGCGCGAGGCCACCACGGGCGGCCGGTTCGCCCTCTCGCCGGCGTGGAGGCCCGCGCCATGAGGCGGCTGTGCTGGATATTCCCGATGCTCGTACTGGTCGCCGCGGCCCACGCGCGCAACGCCGACGGCGTCCTCGAACTCGTCATCACGCCCAACAACGGGGCGCCGGTCATCATCGGTTCCGGGGGGACATTCGAGGCCACGCTTACCCAACGCGCTTCTCTGCGGCTTATCCGCGCTGACGGTACGGCTCTCGATCTCGACCCCGAGTGGACCGAGCTTCCCGGCGGTATACTGCGCGCCACCTGCAAAACCTCCCCGGGACTCGACCTCGGGCCCTACGCTCTCGAAGCCTCCGCCGATGGCCGCGCTGATACGAATGTCCGCTCGGTATATGTCTCGGAAATCCTGGTCGATTATGCAATCGTTCATATCACTGACGTGCACATCGGCAAAGCGAACCGCGACCCTGCGCCCGATATCGTTTTCCAGCGTCTCATCCAGCACATCAACGGCGTCAAGCCGGCCTTTGTCCTTATTTCAGGCGACCTCACCGAAAACGGCGAGCCCGAGCAGTTCCGCCGGTTTTTCGAAGTGCTCGATACCTGTGTCCTGCCGACCTTCGTCTGCCCAGGGAACCATGACCGGCAAGGCGTCAACTACGAGAACACCTTCGGTCCGCTCGTGTACAGCATTCAGTACGGTGTCGACGGGTACCTCGTCTTCGATACAAAGGATTTTGTTATTGCGGACGACCTTGATGCGCAGGTCGGAGAGCTGCAACGTCTCCGGCGCGCCATGAAACCCTCACGCTGGTCCATCGGCATGACCCACCGCTACGATCCCTCCATGAGCATGCGCAGCCAGCTCGTGCTTTTCGTTGACGACCCGCTGGATTACCTCATCTTCGGCCATTGGCACAGCGAGAACGACTACAAGACCGTCCCTTGGGGCACCACTCCCGTCGTCGTTACGCCCGCCGCCGTCGATGGCGCATGGCGCCTCATTCTCGTCACCCAAGCCGGCATCCTCCCTCAGGAAGTGCAAACGCTGGAAAGCCTGAAGTAGCCTCCTGAGCGGGCGGGCCCGGCTGCGGACAGGGCGGCGTATACGGCCAAGGGGGCCGGTATGTCTCGCAGGCCCCCAGGTTCTTTTCCGGAAGGGCAAGCCCTCGCCCGACGCCGCTCGCGGACTCGCGACTGGCTGTTGGCCGTCATGTACAGTTCACAGTCTCATTCGAGACGTTTGTAGAGATAGATCGCGGCCTGAGCCTTGCCCGGGAGCGTGACCAGCAGACCTTCATCCGTGAGTTGACGACCGGGAATTTCCGTCTGCGTGCCCTCCGTGATGTCCGAGAGAGTATAGCGTCGGTCGGGATCAAGACTGCGGAGATTGAAACGCGCGGCTTCGTAGAAACTGCTCTCGCGGCGGAATACCTGGACGGCGCCTTCGCCAACCTCGGGCCGGTCGTACTGCCAGGCCATCCACTGGTCTTCCGCGAGCGTGTAGGGCGTGAGCGGGTAGAAATCGCCGTAGAAATACGGGGCAAGCCGCCGCCACTCCTCGACACGCGCGCGCAACTGCGCGAAATCGATCACGTCTACCCCCGCGGCGTCGGGGCCGAAGGTGAATTCCGCCACCATCGAGCTGCGCATCCAGTACGCGTCTTTCTGGCTGATGACTCCGGTGCCCGTGAAGGGGAACCACAGAGACAAACCGTAAGTGTGGCACTGCTGGCCCGCGGGCGCCGAGTACCAGTCGCTCCGTAGAAGGGGCACGGCGCGGCGCAGGGTCTCGAGATCGTTGCGCCGGCCCCCCGACGCGCACGAATCGATGGGCATGTCCGGATGACGCCGCCGCAATTCGTCCCAATAGGCGAAATAGCCTTCGACGTGGCGGATCTCGGTGATGCCCTGGCGGCTGCCGTCCGGGGCGTCGATGGCGTCGTTGTCGCGCCAGTACGGCAACGGGTCGATGTTGAAATCCTGCCGGTAGAAATCGATCTTCTGCTCGGTGAGCAGCCGGTCGATGTGGTTGGTCAGCCATTCCCGGCATGCGGGGTCGCCCAGCTTGAGCAGGCCGCCGCCCGCGCCGCCATAGACCCATTCCGGATGCTGCCCGGTTATCCAGGTGCCCGCGTGAACGCGTTCGGGCTCGAACCAGACCAGCGTCTTCATGCCGTGCGTGCGCGCGAAATCACCCACTTCAACCAAACCGCCGGGAAACCGCACCGGATCGACCTCCCAGGTGCCGGTCTTGGGCCAGGCCACGCCGTCGCAGGGATACCATCCCGCGTCCTGCCACCAATAATCGGCCTGGATGCCCTCTTCGGCGTAACGGCGGATGAACGCAAGCTCGCCCGCCGCGGTACTCATCAGACCGGGATAGTAGTTGCCTGTGCACAACGAGACCTGCGGTTTCAGCGGTTCGCCGTTCTGACGCGGCATGTTGTGGGCCACCATCCACGAACGCCAGAGGTTCTGGCCGCGAATCCAGCCGCCCGTGTAGAACTGCAACACGATCATCGGCGAACGCACCTCCTCGCCGGGATGCAGCGTGAAATGGGTAAGCTCTTGCCCGGCCCTGAAGCGCACGCCGTTGGCGTCGTCGCGCGTGAACTGCGCTGCCCATTGCCCCGCCCAGCTCACGACGAAAATCAGGCCGCCGCCGGGTTCCGCGAGGTTGTAATACGGGAATCCGATTTGCGTAGGCCGGCCCCCCGTGTTCCCCAACCGCAGCTCAGCGTTCGGGCCCAAGGTGTCCACCAGCGGCTCGTAGCTGTCCGCGGTGCAGTTGTCGCCCTTGTTATGGTGCACCGTGAAATCGGCCGCGGTCAGACACGCAAAGCGCGTGTCGATGGCCTGGATGTCGGACAGAATCGGCGTGTCGGCTGTCCCGGTGTTCTTGAAATAGAGTGTCCACTCGACTGTCGGGAAATCGTTGTACGCGACGCCAACACACCGCACGACAAGGCCCGAATCCGCATCCGTGTAAGCAAGTTGATGCTGCGTTCGCGCGTCATCGAGTCTCTGCGCAGCGCGTTCGACTTTCCATCCGGCGAGGAATTCCGACGAAGGGCGGCCGCCGTAGGTGAAAGAGAAGAACGGGCCGGCGGTGTACGGCTCGCGGCCCCCTCCGAGAATGGGCAGGCCGCCGAGCCAGACGACGGAACCGTCGTCAAGTGTGACCCGCGCGTCGGCCCAGTTGGACTGGTCGCACGAAATGCCGTCGCCTGCGTCGCTCACCTCGAGCACAAACTCCGTAACCCCGTTCAAGCCAACCGAAACCGGCAGCGCGGCGTCCCCGAAACGGACGAGGCCCGAATTCCACAGTTCCGCGCCGGCGGCATGAATACTGAATACGACGCTGCCGCCGTTGGCCCGGCTGTCAATGCCTGTTACCGCGTCGAGCCGCGCCGCGGCCTTCGAGAGGCGCACAACGAGCTTGCTCGGAGCGTGACAGTACAGGCCGCGGGAGAAGGTCTCCGCACCGATTCGCAGGGGTTCGCCAGAGCGCGCGTTAGGCTGGACCGGCCCGTGGTTGGCGACGACCTCGATTGCGTCGACGGGAAAAGCCGGGGTCTCGCTGATACCCCCGAACTTCGCTTCAACCCAGGGTTTTACCTCCGCGAAGTCCGCCTCGACCGGCGTCGCGCCGTATGCGGCGCCGGCCACAACAACCGATAGAAAGAATCCGAGCATCGCACCCATCCCCCAACGGCCAACCCGGCCGTGTTCCGCGGAGTTCTCTCTTCGCCTCGCTGCACACCAACACGCTAAAACGCCTCTCCGCGCATGTGAGCGTCGGCGCACTCGGCAATGTAGTCCTTGTCGAGCTTCGGGAAAAGGACCTCGGGCTTCTGCAACGGCGACCCTGCTGGCAGGCCGTCCTTGCCCGCGTTCCAGCCGTCCGGGCCGCCCTCGGGCCCGCCCTCCGGCAGGGTGGCGCCGAGGATGCCGGCCAGCCGGCGCGCGCCGCCGGGCACGAACGGCGCCATGGCCGTGCACAAGCCGCGGACGATCTGGCAGCAGACGTATAACGTCGTCGCGGTGCGTTCCCGGTCGGTCTTCTGGGTTACCCACGGCTGTTTGCCGTCGAAATAGACGTTGGCCTTGCGCCCCAAATCGATAAACCGTTCGAGCCCCTGCCTGAACCGGAAGCTCTCGAGGGCTTCCGCAACCCCGTCGAGCTGTTCGGGGATGGCCGCCAGCATCGCACGGTCATCCTCGTCCAATTCGCCGGGATGGGGGACCTTGCTGTCGTAATTCTTCACGGTCATCGTCAGCGACCGGTGGATGAAGTTGCCCACTACGTTCGAGAGTTCCCCGTTGTACCGGTTGAGAAACTCGTCCCAGTCGAACGCGGCATCGCGCGACTCGGGCATGATCCCACAGAGATAGTAGCGGATGGCGTCGGTCGAGAATTTCGAGGTTAACCACCGCACGCTGATCATGTTGCCTTTGGATTTTGAGCCTTTCTCGACCTTGCCCGTCTCGCGGTTGAGAACGTTGAGGTACTCGTTGCCCACGACGTTGTCGGCGAGGATGTAATCGCCCTGGCCCATCAGGTACGTGGGAAACATCACCGCGTGGAACGGCACATTGTCCTTCCCAATAAAATGAATCAGCCGGCTGGCGGGATCCTTCCACCATTTCTCCCAGCCGTCCTTGTCGCCCCGGTCGAGATAGTACTGCCGCGTGTTGGTGACGTACCCGATGGCGTTATCGAACCACACGTAGAAGCGTTTGCCCGCCGTATCGGGGTCGTCGAGGGGGATCGGCACCCCCCAGTCGGTGTCGCGGGTGATGCACCGCGACCGCAGGTCCTCGACCCAACTGTACGCGATCCCCTTGACGTTGGCGCGCCATTCCGGATGGCCGTCGAGCCATGTCTTCAGCTGCCCGGTGAAGTCCTGGAGACGCAGGAACCAATGGACCGTCTTTTTCAGGATCGGTTTCGAGTTGTCGCCCGGAATGTTGGCTTTCGGATGGATGAGGTCGTGGGCCGAATACTGGGCGCCGCAGTTCTCGCACTCGTCGCCCGTGGCTTCCTCGAACCCGCACTTGGGGCACGTACCCTTCACGTAGCGGTCGGGCAGAAACCGGTCGGACTGTTCCGAGTACCAGAGTTCCATCTCGCGCTTCTCGATGTGGCCGCCCTTGTACAGGTTCAGGAAGAAGGACTGCGTGGTGTCCGTGTGAATGGGCCACGAGGTCCGGCCGTAGATGTCGAACGAGATCCCCAGTCTGCCGAACGACTCGTCATTGGCCGCATGGTACCGGTCGATCACCTCCTGGGGCGAAATGCCCTCTTTGAGCGCCGTCAGGGTAATTGGCACGCCGTATTCGTCCGACCCGCAGATATACAGCATCGGATGGCCGCACAAGCGCTTGAACCGCGCATAGATGTCCGCCGGCAAATACGCCCCCGCGATGTGGCCGAGATGAATGTGGCCGTTGGCATACGGCAACGCGCCGGTAATGATGGTTCGTGTGTACTTCGTTTCCGCAGACATGGTTCTTCCCGTTCTCTACCGTATTCGGATTGGCACTAAAGGCCTAATTGTACTGTATTTACAGCCGCCAATGCACACTTTAGCGGCGAAAACGGCTACAAGCGGCGGAGTACCCAAAAGACTCCCCCGGACGCGTGTCCGGGGGAGTATCGAATTCGCCGCGGTCCTGAGGCGCTACTTGTTCAGCTCGCGGATCTGGATGTTCCGGTACTCGAGGCGGGAGCCGTGGTTCTGCAACCCGATGTAGCCGTCGGTTCGGGCAACGCCGGGATGTTCGTTGATCTTGTCCTGGTGCTGGCTCATGTCCGCCTCGGTGACGGGGAAGCCGTTCAAGGATACCCAGATTTTCGGCCCTTCGCACCGGATAAACATCCGCTGCCACGCGCCGGCCGGCAGGGTTACGCGGCGCGATGGCGCGGCGATCGAATAGACGCTCCCCGTGTATTGGAACGGTTTGAGGGTGGCGTACTGGGCGGCGTAGTCGTCCAGTACCTGCACTTCGAAGCCCGCATAGGCCGGGTTGCCTTCGCGGGGGGTGCGGCAGAACACGCCGCTGTTGCCGTCAGGCGGCACGCGGAATTCGAGCGACAGTTCGAAGTCGGCAAACTGTTCGGTCGTCGAAAGCCAACCGCCCTCGCCGCCGCTGGTATACAGGACGCCGTTCTCGGCGCCCCAGGTCTGTTCCTTGCCGCCGACTTGCTCCCATCCGGTCAAATCCTTGCCGTTAAACAGGGGCCGCCACCCGTCGCCAGGCAGGACCTCGCGAAGGTAAATATTGGTGAACCAGAGGTCCGAACCGTGGTGCTGCAGCTCGAGCTGGCCGGACGGGAAGATCGGGATCTCGCGGTTCCAGTAGTTCTCCATGACCACGTTATTGACCACGAGCTTGTTGTTCAAATACACGGTCACACGCTCGCCTATCATCTTGATGTAGAAGGTATTCCACTCGCCGATCGGCTTGTCCGCGCAAACCAGCGGCTTGCTGGGATTCTTCTGGTTGTTGTAGAGTCCGCCGGACCCTTCCGGCCATTGGGCCGTGTCCCAGATCTGCACCTGGGGCGCGCCGCGCAAATAGATGCCGCTATCGCCCTTGGCCGGGATCTTCCAATCCACGATCATCTCGAAATCCGCGTAATCCTGGGCGGTGCACAGGCTGGTGCCCTTGCCGTCGTACTTCAATACGCCATCGATCACGCTCCAATGCTCGCGCGCCAGTGTGTCGGCTTCCGCCTGGGCCGCGGCGAGTTCCTCGGGAGTCAAGGCGGCGCGCTTCTCGGGATTGTCCAACGGCCCCTTCAACAACCCTTTCCAGCCGGTCAAATCCTTGCCGTTGAACAGGGCCACGAACCCCTTTGGGGGTCTGTCAGGCGACATTTCGCCCATCAGGCGCGAGACGGCCGGCTCCATTGCCCGAGCCCAGATCCAATAGCCCAGCGTGTTGGGATGCAGCGCGTCGGGCATGATTTCCTCGGGAAGGATCCCGTCGTCGTTGAGGAATTCCTCGCCGATATCGAGGAAGAAGATGTTCTGTCCGTCGTCCAGGCTGGCCAGGATCTTGTTGGCAGCGGCGAGTTTGACCCGGTTTTCGGCATCGGGCGTCGTCTCGCGCGGAAAGATTCCCAGCAACAGCACTTTTGTCTGGGGCAGTTTCCCGCGCACGCTTTGCACGATGGCCGTCACGCCTTCCGCGATCTGCTCAGCGGTATGCATTACGCGGTTGTTGGTGCCGATCATGATTATTGCCAGCTTGGGCGACACCTTGCTGAAGTCCAGGTCGTCCAGCCGCCACAACACGTGAAACGTGCGGTCCGACGACGTGCCGAGGTTCACCGCGTTCCGGTCCGCGTAATAATAGTCCCACACCTCTTTGCCGGTCTCTTCCCATCCCTGGGTGATGGAATCGCCGATGAACAGCAGGTCGGCGTTGCCCTCGAGCAGGCGCGCTTTCATGGCGTTGTGGCGCTCGAGCCGCCATTGTTCCGGTGGCGGCACGCGGTCCGCCGGGTTCTGGTAGGCCTCCTCATCGGCGGCATGCGCGGCCGCCACGCCGAGTACCAGCGCCAGGCACAGCCCCAGCGCGATTCGATATAGAGCGCGTTCTCGACACATAGCCAATACCTCTCGTTCGTGGTGGGAATGGGGCCTGTTTCCGAGACCCCGGAGACCGCTATTGTGCAGACTGCGGCTGCGCGGTGCAAGTTGATGGTCAAGGAAAGGACATCAGTGGCATAAACGGCGGGGAGCATCACCCGTGGCGCCGGACTGCCCCCGCCCTGCTACCCATTGTAATCGAGGAGCAGGTCGATCCATGTGATGGTAAACACGGGGTCTTGTACTTGCGACGTTCCGTAGACAAACCGGAGCTCGTTCGTGCCCAGCCGCCACCAGGACGCGTCGACGGGGATCGTCTGCTCGCCGCGGCGCCACCAATCCTTGTCGAAGATGTCGTCGCCGATACGGCCTGCGTCGAGGGGTGCGTCCCCCGCTGTCTCTGCTGAGGCGGTTCCTTCGGCCATGGCAGGGCCCTGGCCGTTTACATACACCGACAGCGTTTCCCCTGCGCGCAAGGGTGTCGCATACAACACGAGCTTTGCGGCGAC
>DAOLNV010000011.1:62850-68391 GCA_035416745.1 Candidatus Hydrogenedentota bacterium
TGAATTCCGTCGGCGTTGGCACGGTGGAACAGGAGTGCCTGGGCATTGAACATCTCCGGCGTCTTGGGTTTGCTGTAGCGCCGCCGGCTCGAAGCGTCGTCGCTGGGCTGCTCGTCCGTGTCCACGAATCCCAAAGCCTGCCAAATTGTGGGGACGACCTTGACGCCGGTGCGGTTCCGCATCGAGATGAACTCGCCGATCTCGATATCGAACTTTTCGTTGGGCCGGTAGTGGGTGGGTGTGATGTAGTTGATTAGTTTTTCGCGCATCCAGGTTTGCCAGTCGAGGCCGAGTTCGTTGGCAGCTCGCGCAGGTACCCGGGCCATGATCTCGACGGGGGCATCCCGCTGGGCCGCGAACTCGTCGCACAGCGCCCGGACTTCACGCACAAACGCCGTCATGATGGGCGTTCCCGCGACGGGGTCCTCGAAGAACGGGGGATACACCGCTAAATCAAGGCATAAGCCGTCCGAACCCGCTTCCAGCGCCTCACGGAAGATCGCCAGTTTGAACGCCCGCACCTCCGGATGCTTGAAATCAAGGAATACCCCGTTTGGGATGCGGTATTCGGGGTGATTCTTGTTCAGACTCCCAACGAGACACACCCACATCCAGTTGTCGTCCGATGCAGGGCCGTATTCGTGGTTCATCTCGAGCCGCGCGAACACTTTCAGGCCGAGTTCGTGCGCCCGCTCGCACGCTATGCGCAGGGGATCGTTGCCGCTCTCGATGAGAGCCATCACATTCTGGTGCACCCAGCGGTCGCCCTCGCGGATCATGTTCATCTGTTCGCCGGTCAATCCCTCCCCGAATATCTCCCCAACCTTCGTGTCGAAACAGAACACGCTGCCGGGCCCGAGTCCCCACACCAGAATATTGGCATTGGTGTTCTCGAACGCCTCAACATAATTCCTGAGCAATTCCTCTTTCGTCAAAGGCGGCTCGACGAAGAACATGCTGAATCCGTCCTGGCGGTATGCGATGGGTATCTTTCTGAGCGGCTGGGAACCCCAAGCGTGACGGTAGCCGTCGCCCTCAAGATTGAACACCTCATGGATCGCCGCGGTATAGTCCTTGTTGATCGTGAACAGCCCGGCGGCCTTGGCTTCGGCCATGGATGTCTGCGCGTAGGCGTAGCGGCTGCTGTCAGCGAGGCTGTAATTCTCGAAGGCATTCACCTCGTCCGGCGTGAAGTAATAGTGCTCGCACTTCCACGCGCGCTCCTCCCAGGTGAACCATCGGGAGACGTCGGCCTTCACTTCATCGGACTGTGCTCGTAACCACTCGGGATGCAGCATCAACTCCCACACTGAGGCGAGGGCCCCGTCGGGCTTCCGGAAGTAGACGCCGCAGCGCGGGTCGATATAGGCCCAGCCGCCGTCGACCTTGATCTCCGAACAGATGTGCCCGCCAATGACGTGCATCACGACGCGGCCGGGCAGCCCCGCGATCTCGCACAGTGCCACGTGCAAACGCCCCAGGCACTCGCACAGGATCTCCCCCTTCGCGATGAGTTCCTCTTCCGTGCCGCCGTAGACGTAGCGCTCGAACCCGTCGCCGTACCACTCGTCCTTGTACAGGTCCCGGCAGTACCGCATGAGCGCAAGGGCCTTCTCCGCGCCGGTGGCGCAGTCCTTCGTCGCTTCCGCGACGACGCGTTCGAGTTCGGGGCGTGAACCGGGCACATAGCGTGTCGTGGCGGGCGTATAGGCTGAGTACAGCACCTCTATGGTCTGGGGGCACACGATGACCTGCCGGCCGCGAAGCTGGAAGTCCACCGTCTCGCCGTAGTTGGCGCGCAGTTGAGTATGGTTCAGGGTTACGGCCCGCTTGCGGGCATCGCCTACAATGTGATCGACCGCGCCGAGCCCGGTGTACGGTTCGAGTTCGGCCACTGAGGTCGCTTTCGGGCCCACGAACCTCGTTTCGAGTTGCGCCTGCCTATCCGCGGTGGCCTCGGCCGCCCTCGCACGATGTCCCCACATTATTCCCAGAACTGCCAATACCAGCATAGCCTTGCGCACGGATTTCCTCGCTCCGTGTTTGACCGGGATCATCCCGGACACATAGGGCCGATTCTACCCGCCCCGAGGCGGCGGCAAAAGGAGAAGCCCCTGCCCGCTGCCCAACATCCCGGCGCAAGGGCTCCTCAATTCACGACATTGATCGGCGTGCCCTGGATGAACCCGGCTATGTTCTCGGCGGTCGTTTTCATGAGCCGCCTGCGTGCAGCAAGCGTGGCCCAGGCGATGTGCGGGGTGATGAGGCAGTTCCGCGCGCCCGCGAGCGGGTTGCCCGGCGCGATGGGTTCCGAAGACACAACGTCGACGGCCGCCCCGGCTATGGCCCCCCTGTTCAATGCGTCCGCCAGGTCTGTTTCATTCACCAGTCCGCCCCGGGCGGTGTTGATGAAGAACGCGTGCCGTTGCATGCGCCCGAGCAATGCGGCGTTGACGAATCCTGCGTTTTCGGGCGTCTGCGGGCAATGCAGGGTGACGATGTCCGCTTCCGCGAACACTTCCTCGATGCTCCGCCACGCGAACGGCGCGTAGGCAGGGTCCCGGCCGGGACTGACGTCGCTCGCCAGGACTTCCATCCCGAAAGCGTGGGCGAGTTCGCCTGCGCGGCGGCCGATGCGCCCGAACCCGATGATGCCCATGCGCTTGCCGGCCAGTTCGATGAGGGGCGTGTTCCAATAGCAGAAATCGGCGCTGTTCGACCAGTCGCCGCGCTCCACGCTCGCGCTGTGCGCGGCCACGTGATGGCACAACTCGAGCACCAGAGCGAACACGAACTGCGCCACCGACTCCGTGCCGTATACCGGCACGTTCGAGACCGGAATCCCCCGCGCGCGGGCCGCGGCCACGTCGACCACGTTGTAACCCGTCGCGAGCACGGTGATGAACTCCAGATTGGGGAGCATGCCGAGGGTTTCGGCGGACAACGGCGTCTTGTTGGTCAGGATGATAGCGGCGTCTCTGGCGCGCTCGACAATCCGGTCACGGGGCGTGCGGTCGTACACGGTGAGTTCGCCGAGGGCCGCTACTTCGTCCCAGGGATTGTCGCCGGGATTCAACGTGTATCCATCGAGCACCACAATACGCATCGCAACCTCCGGTGATAAGCAGCCCGTTCAGTGCTGCCAGCGGCGGGGCATGAGCGCCTCGAGCGTCATGATGTCGTCCGGCCCGAGTACAACCTCCGTGTCTATATTATCGTCGTTGATGGACAGAAGGAACTGGCGGCATCGGCCGCACGGGGGCACGATCCTGCCTTCACACGTCACGGCTACGATGCGTTTCACACGAGACTGCCCGGCGGTGATCATGGCTGCGATGGCGGAGTGTTCGGCGCAGAACCCGACGCCGGACGGCACATCGATGCACACCCCCACGAAACAGTCCCCCGCCCCGGTTTCGAGAGCGGCGCCCACGCCCCCGGCCTCGCAGTCCGTCCCATGGCGCCGCGCGACGGCCACTTCGCTTGCCCGATGGATCAGTTCGTCGATCGTCATGAAACCATCCCCCCTGTGTTCGTTCTCAGGAATGCCGCGCGACAATAGCCAGTCCCATCGCGACGCTCGAGAAGGTGTCGCGCTGGCGGATGCGGCCCGCGCCGTAACGTTCCTCGAGCATCTGCCGCACCGCGGGAATAAGGCTGGTGCCGCCGGTCGTCAGAACCATGTCGACCTGCTCGGGGCGGAGCTGCGCGGCCTCTTCGGCGTCTATGACGCTGCCCATCATCTCGTCGAGAGTGTCCTCGATAATAACATTGAATTCCTGGCGGTTCACCCGCTCAAGGATGTCGATGACCCCGTGCCGAATGTCGATCATGGCCTCTTCCTCGAAACTGAGCTGTTTCTTGGCCGCCTCGACGATCCGCCGCACGGGGTACCCGTAGTTGTGTTGAATCAGGTACCGCAGCGCCCGCAACGCCCTGGGCTGATCGGAACTGGCCTCGGCCGCGATGAGCCAGTTGATAATCTCCTCGGTGTTGAGTTTGTAGAGGTTCTGCCACTCCGCGATGTTTCGGAACAAGTATTGGGGCATAGGCAACTGAGACGGACCGTAGCGCGCATTACTTCCGAAACATGGATACAATTTCGCCCGGATAAGGTCGCGGTCTACGGCGTCGCCCGCCGTCGGCACCCCCGAAACGCTCAGGATCCGGCTTCCCGAAAGCCGCTCGGCCTCGGTGCCTGTGCCTCCGAATTCCATGACGCAGACGTCGCAGGTGCCGCCGCCGATGTCGACCACCATGAGCCGCTGCTTCCGATCCGTGGCCACGGCGTACTCGACACAGGCAGCCACAGGCTCGTAAAAGAAGATCGTCTCTTTGAATCCCGCGAGGCTTGCGGCACGGCGCAACCGGTCCTCGGCGAGCTGGTCCTGGGCCGGCATTCTGGAGAACCGGACCGGCCGCCCGAACACGGCGCGTTCGACGCATGTTCCCGCAGCCCGGTCTACGGCCGCTTTGATGGGTTCGAGGATCATCGCGGTGAGTTCCTCGATCTGGAAGTGTTCGCCGAAGACTTCCGTGCTCCGGAACGCATCGAACCGCAGCGAGCTCTTCAGCGATTGAAACAGGCGGCCCGGTGAGTTCACCTCGACGGTAGCCTGGGCGCGCACCGCCTCGCGCATCTCCTGCTGCTCCGCCCCGGGACGGTACCCTTCCGACTTGTCCGGCTCCGAAGGAATATACCCCTCGATCTCGACGCCCAAATCAACCCGTTTGAGGATAACTTCGCGATCGACATTCCGGTCGATAAAGGCGTCCGCCGCGCTCCGTCCGACGATCCGTTCGCCCTCCCGCGAGATGTACAGCAGGGATGGAAGCGTGGTCACGTTGTCGTTGGCCGGATCCAGCTCGAGCACACGAACCCCCGCGCCGTTGGCTACCGCCACGCTCGAGTTCGTCGTCCCGAAGTCTACCCCGCAGAAGGTCTCGGTCATAAAGGTCCTCGTCTTGCGGTGATGGCCTGTGCCGTTTCACGCGGTCCCTCATCCTTTGCGTAACACCACGCGCCGCAGAAGCATTTCCGCCCTGCGACGCGCTTTTCGAACAGGCAAACGCGCATTCTGCCACATTCCCTATGCCGGGGTCCAATTGCCCTCAACGGATGGCCGGTTTTCTAACCGGCCATCCGTCACGGCGGACCGAACGGTCCGCCCTCAATTAGCGTTGCCTCGGGGCCGGTACAAATGAGGTAGGCGGGTTGGCGGTAAAGGAGCTTGCTGTGTTGGGAGAGCCGGTAGGGTGTGGGCGCGAGGACGATCAGTTGCAGGTCGTGCAGTTGTCCGGCCTTGCGCAGGACACCGGCAGCGGGGCAACACTCCGCCGGCAGCGCGCCGTCTCCTTTGGGGACAGGTTTTGCCCCCGCCATTCGGCGCGCGGATTCTGCTATAGTGTCTGGGCGCGGTTCTTGAGCGGGAATCGGGGAACGGTGTCATGCGTGACGTGTTGAAGGCGATCGAGTTGATCGGGGGCGGGGGCGGGATGCTGGTCATGGTGTGCGGCGGCGCTGCCATGGTTTTGGGCTAT
>DAOLNV010000011.1:68491-75176 GCA_035416745.1 Candidatus Hydrogenedentota bacterium
GCTGTTGATCCTGCTGTGGAAACTCGCGCCGTTTTACCTGCTGGGATGGGTGGCGAATATCGCGTTTCTGCGGGTGCTCGGGTTTGGATTCCACGCCCCCAAACGCGGTTAGGGCATCCTACTTGTCGAGCAGCGCCAGGAACTCCTCGATGCGGGTGAATTTCTCGCGGGGCTTGCCCGCGCGCTGTCCGCGTGCGATTTCTTCCGCGTCGATGGCCCGCCAATCGGCATACGACACGGCGCGCACCCCGCGCCCGGCGAGTAGCCGCGCCATCTCGAGACTGTCGCGCCGCGGACACGGCGGCAGCGAGGGCATGTCGTCGAGCAACGCCTTTATCGTCTCCGCGCTGTCGGGCTTGTTGTTGCCGATGATGCCGCTGGGACCGCGTTTGATCCATCCGCAGGCATAAAGACCGGCGATGGGCTGCCCATCCGCGACGATGCGGCCCCCGATGTTTGGAAAGATGCCCTGTTCCTCGTCGAAGGGCACGCCGGGGATGGGAACGCCGCGATAGCCCACGCTGCGAAACACCAGCCCGCAGGGGATCTGTTCCGTCTCGCCGGTGCCCCGTGCGCGGAGGTGGAACGCCTCGCCCTCGAGCGTGTTCTTCTCGAGCACGACCGACTCGACACGGTCCGCGCCCCGGATTTCGACCGGACTGCGCAGAAACCGGATATGGCACTGTTTCGGTGTATTCGCCGGGCATCGTTCAGCGAATTCGCGGAGGATCGACACGTTCTTCTGACTGTGTTTGTTGTTGGGGTCATCGAGTTCGGCCTGGCTGAGGGGATCCAGCTCGAGTTCGGCCGGGTCGACCACAGGCGCGCAAGCCTCGAGCGCGCCCAGTTCGCGCAACTCCTGCGACGTGAACTTCGCCTGCACCGGCCCGCGGCGTCCGATGAGATAGACACGCCTGATCCTGCTTTCCGCGAGGGCGTCGAGGGCGTGTCGGGCGATATCGCTGTTTTTCAACTCGTTGACGGTTTTCGAGAGGATGCGGCAGACGTCGACCGCGACGTTCCCCTGGCCGACAATGACGGCGGCCTCGGCGGAGAGATCGAACGTCCGGTCGCGGAAATCCGGGTGGCCGTTGTACCAGCCCACGAACTCGGTTGCGGTATGGCTGCCGGGGCACGATTCGCCGGGAACCCCGAGGCGGCGGTCGGTCTCGGCCCCGCACGCGAAGATGACCGCGTCGTAGAAGAGCTTCAGCTCGCCGACGGCGATGTCGCGGCCAATGAAAACGTTGCCGAAGAACTGAAACCCCTCATGGGCGGCGATACGGTCGTAGATCTTGGTCACCGTCTTGATTTTCGGATGGTCGGGCGCTACCCCGCCGCGCACCAGCCCGAACGGCGTGGGCAGCCGGTCAAACATATCGAGCCGGAGGGGTATCTCGGCTTTGTACAACGACTCGGCCGCGTAAAACCCGCTCGGGCCGCTCCCCACAATCGCCACCCGCAACGGGCACTCGTCACTGCCTAACGCGCTCATGAACCCTCCCGAAAACAGACGCACACCATGCGTCATTTCGTTCGAACACAGTATACGTCTACACACAGGACAAATGCCCGGGGGTGGTTCACGCATGGTCCGTGGCGGCGCCTATTTCGCGGACGGGAGTTCCTGAATCCCGGCGCCCCTTGTTCCGGGCACTACGGCGCGGCCCATGCGGGCAAGCACACGCCGGGCGTCGTCAATGCTCAGATACATCGCGGGGACAATGACGAGCGTGACCGCGGTGCCGAAGAGAATGCCGTATCCCAGCGAAAGCGCCATGGGAATGAGAAACCTCGCCTGCCGTGACGTTTCGAAGATCATCGGGGCCAGCCCGCCAAACGTGGTGAGCGTGGTCAGCATGATCGGCCGAAAACGCTGTACCGCCGCCGAATGGATGGCATCGTGGTGAGACAGTCCCTCCTCGCGTCTGCGGAAGTTCGCGAAATCGATCATGACCAGCGCGTCATTCACGACGACCCCCGCCAGCGCCACGATGCCGAACATGCTCGGGATCGACAGGTCATAGCCCATAATAAGGTGGCCCAGAAACGCGCCCACGATCCCGAACGGAATACTGAGCATGACCACCAGGGGCTGGGTATAGCTGTGAAATGGAATCGCCAGCAAGGCATAGATCGCCAGAAGCGCGAGAACAAAGGTCACTTTAAGGCTGTTCATGCTATCGCGGATCTCCGCCTGCTGCCCTTCGAACGAATACGAGAGACCCGGATGTGTGCGCATGAACTCGGGCAATACGTTCTCCTGCAGGTCGGCGAGCACTTCCCCTGCGCGGCTCCGGGGCGTGATGTCCGCCGAAACCTCGACCACCCGGCGGCCGTTGCGGCGGTCGATGGTGGTGTACGCGCGGCCGCGTTTGATTTCGGCGATTTCGCGAAAAGGCACAAACGTCCCCGCGGGCGTACGGATCATGAGGGAATGGACGGTGTTCTCAGAGGAGCGCTCCTCCTTGGGCAGACGAACCATCACCTTGATCTCGTTGCGTCCGCGCTGCTGCCGCAACACCTCCGCGCCATAGAACGCATACCGAACCTGGCGGGCAACATCGCGCGGGGACAGGCCCAGGCTCTTGCCTTCGGGCTTGAGCGTAAAGTCGAGCTGTTCCTTCCCCGGCCGGAACCCGTCGTCCACATCGGCCACGCCGGGATACGTGGCCAGAATATCGGCCAGTTCTCCGCTGGCCAGTTCGAGCATGTCGATGTTGCGATGGCTGAGTTCGATGGCCAGCGGCCGCCCCCAGCTTCCCGGCCCGCCGGAATCCGAGGCGAAACGCAAGTACTCGACCCCTGCGACCTCGCCCACGGCGGCCCGCCACTTCTGGGCAAATTCGGATGTGCTCATGATGTCATCGCGGATATCAGGTTGAGCAAGTTCCACGCGCATACGGCCCGTGTGGCTGCCCATGAGGCCGATATCAGCCGTGATGGATACCACCAGCTCGGGATGGCCGCATTCGGCAATCACTTTTTCCGCGCCCGCCTGGAGCCGAACCATGATGGCTTCGGTCTTGGCCACGGGCGTGCCGTACGGCAGGACCAGCTGCGCGTCGGCGTAGTCGGATTCGATGATGGGGAACTGTTGAAAGCCCATGCGGCCGCTCAGGGCATACGACAGGCTCAGAGAAAGCGCGCCGAGGGCAATCGCGATGGCGATGTAGCGGTGCCGAAGGGTAAACGCCAGAAACGGGCCGTAACCATCGTGCACCCAATGCAGGAATCGCCGGCTGAACGCCTGCTGCCTTTCATGGAGCCACTTGCTGAGGCCGCTGCGGCTCCTGTCGCGCTGATGGCCCAACTGCGAAGGAAGAACATACAGGCTCTCGATCAGCGATATCACGAACACGACGCATACCACCACGGGGACCATCTGAAACGTCTTTCCGACATAGCCGGGGATGAAATAGATGGGCACGAAACCAACGATATTCGTGAGAATGCTGAAGATTACCGGCGAGGCCACCTCGCGCGTGCCGCGAATCGCCGCGTCAATAAACGGCAACCCCTTCTGGTGGTAATAGTAAACGTTCTCGCCGATAATGATGTTGGTGTCTACCACGATGCCCGAGGCGATGATATAGCCGAACAGGGACATCATATTAATCGTCACGTCCGCCGCGGGCAAAAGCAGAAATGACCCCATGAACGAAATCGGCACGCCCATCATCACCCAGAATGCCAGCCGCGCCTCGAGAAAGATCCCCAGCAATACCAGCACCAGCACCAGCCCGAGGATTCCGTTTTTCACCAGCAGCTCGACGCGTTGACGGTACGTTTCCGAGCGGTCGTGGTGGGTGGTGGCCTCGATTCCCGGAGGAAGATACGGCTGGAACTCGTCGAGCAGCTTATTGACCGCCTTGGACACCTGCATGGGCGTCTCTTCGCCGACGCGGTACACCTCGAGTATTACTGAACGTTTGCCATTGAATTTGGAATACCGGTCCGTATCCGCGAAACTGTCGTCAATAACGGCAATATCTTCTAAGAGCACCTGGCTGCCCAGTTCGGTGGTCACTACGGGCAGTTCGGCGAATTCGCGCCCGTAGTCGCGCCGTTCCTTCAGCCGCAGGAGGATCTCGCCCGCCCCGGTCTTGAGACCGCCGCCGGGAAGGTCTATCGATGCATTGCGCAGCGTCTGTGCGATTTCCTCGGGCGTGGTCTGATACCGGCGGAGGTTTTCCTGCGACACCTCGATGCCGATCTCAAGGGGAGGTGTGCCCTCGAGATCAACCTGCGTAATGTCCGGCGACTGCAGCAGCCAGTCGCGCAGCTGTTCGGCAACCTGGTGGAGCGTCGTGTCAGGGGCATCGCCGTAGATGACTACTTCGAGCACGTCGCGGCGGTGAGCGTCAATACGGACCTCCGGTTCCTCGGATTCTTCCGGGAACGTGATGATGCGGTCCACTTCGCTCTTGATGTCCTGTCCAAGGCGCTCGACGTCCTCTCCCAACAGCAGCTCGACCACGACCTCGCCCTGGCCTTCGCTGGCGGTCGCCGTGACCTCGTCGACGCCCTCGAGGGACCGCACCGCCTCCTCGACGGCAAGGACGATGCCGTTCTCGACTTCCTCCGGGCTCGCGCCGGGATAGTCCACCGAGATCGACACCGTGTCGGGGGCAATGTCAGGGTAAACCTCCTGCTTGATGCTCAGCATGGCAACAAACCCGCCCAGGAGACATCCCCATACGATGAGGTTCGCCGCGACCGAATGTTGCGCCATCCAGGCGATGGAACCGCGGTTCTTGGGGCTGATTGGGTCGGCGCTCACGGTTGACGCTCCTCCCCTTCGCTGCGGGCGGTCTTTTCTCCCGCCGGGGCGGGTTCATTCGAGCCGGCCCGCAGCGGCATGCCGCTGACGGGAGTCGCCAAGTCGCTCACAACGAGCAGCTCGCCGTTCTGCACGCCTTCAGACACGTAAACGACTTCCACGTCTCTCCATGCAGCTTCCACGGGACGGATCTCGAGGGTTTTCTCGGGAGTCATGATCCACACGTACTCTCCCTCGCGCACCGCGGAGGCGGGCACCGTAACGATATCGGACAGTTCCTTGCCGATGATCTCGATGCGCACGGCCGCGCCGAGGATAAGGGGATGAGGCGGGCCTTCGGTTTCTCCAAGCTGGAGCGGATCCTTGACCGCTAGCAGAAGACGGGCCATCCTGCTGCCTTCTTCAAGGTCGGTGAGGATACGCAGCACTTGGCCCTCGCGGTAGACGCCGGGTCCCCATGCCGGCTCATGGTAAATCCGGGCTTGCGAACCCGAGCCGCCGTTGAACCCCGGGATTTGGAGCCAGCGCAACTCGTCCACCGGAACCGTGACTTCCACCCAGTACTCATCCGAATCCACCAGCGTGGCCAATGGCGAGCCCGGGTTGACGTACGCGCCCAGATCGACTTTGCGTTCCTGGATCACCGCGTTAAATGGGGCCGCGATCACGGTCCGCTCGAGGTCGAGGCGGGCTTGGTTCAATCCCGCCTGCGCAATAGCGACCGCCGCCTTCATCGATTCGAGTTGAGGTTGGCGCAGCAACAACGCCTCGTCTTCCTCGGGCGCGTTCTCGCCGAGCAACTTGTATTCGAGTTGAGCAACCGACTGCTGCCCCATCTCGAGCTTGAGGTCCGACTGCGCCTTGACCAGGTTCGCCTGCTGTTGTTCGACGGCGAGCTCGTAGTCCGCCGAATCGATCCGGACCATGGTTTCGCCCTGAACAAAATGCCCTCCAGGGACGAATGCCGGCGCAATCTCCGCGAGCTGGCCGCTCACCCTCGCCGCAAGACTCACCTCGCGGGCGGGCACGACCGTGCCCATATTGCGCACAATCACGTTTGCGGCCTGCACATGGGCCGGCACTACTTCGGCCAGGGCGGCTTCTTTTTGAGGCGGACGCCGCTGCGCAACCGGAGGATTCGCCAACCAGCGGTACGAAGCGTATCCGCTGGCCGCCAGGATCGCGAGCACCAACAGCGTGCGCACAATGACACCGATGCCCAGCCATACGGGCGACCGCGCGGGCTCCGGTTCGATCAAAGCCTCTTCCTCGGGACTCGTCTTTGGAAGCGTTGCCATATGTTTTCAGCTCCAATAACGTGGCATATATAGTCCATCCAGTCCGGCATACAGGACCGGTCACTTACCCATTCGGCGAACGTTCGTCAGTCTGCGGGACCTCCGCCTGGTCCTGCCTTCGAATGTCTTCATATTGGGGCGCCATCCACGCTCCCCCAAGGGCCACGCACAGTTGCACCCGGAGGTCGAGCCGCGTGAGTTCGGCCTGTACCAGACGCCGCTCGAGCACCTGAAGCTGGGACAGGGCCGAGAGGACGGGCAGGTAGTCGTTCAATCCTTTGCGGTAGCGCAGCAGCGCCTGTTTATGGGCATTTCGCGCCGCATCGAGTTCGCGCTCGAGCGCTGCAATAAACTCAACCTGCGTCACTTCCTCGAACATCGCGTTTTCGACTTCTTTGGCCGCAACCAGGACGCTCTCCCGGTACGCGGCCAGGCGCTCGTCCACCACGGCGCGGGTGCGCTCGACCTCTGCCTTGCGGCGCCCTGCGTCGAAAATGGGTCCCGTGACGCTGGCGGCCAACGTCGCGGCCCAGTTGTCGAAAACGAGGTCCCAGTCGTCGGCGCCGTAGCTGGCCGAGCCCGTGAGGCGCAGGGCGGGCAGCCG
>DAOLNV010000011.1:75276-81892 GCA_035416745.1 Candidatus Hydrogenedentota bacterium
TCAAGGGTGGTCTTGTTGAGTTCAAGCTGCTTCTGGACCAGGGTTATCGCCTGTTGCTGGGCGACGGCCGACAGCCACTCCCGGGTCACGATGGCCGACAGGCTCAGCATGGCCCCGTACACGTCCTCGCGGGTCGCTTCGACGTCGCTCAGGGCCGCCTCATACTGCGACCGCACCCGCCCCCAAAGGTCGACCTCGAAACTGCTGCCCAGTCCGAACCGGTACGAGCGCGAGGTAAACGTGCTGTGCGGCGACGGCTGTTCGGCGAGCAAAGTATCGAGGGCTTTCAGCGAGGTCCCGGCCTGTTCAAGCGCGTCGAGGAGATCAGCCGGGGGAACGGCGCCCGCGCCAGCCAACTGGTTCCACGCGGCGATCTTCTGGTTGAGAAACTCGAGGCGGTCGCGCGACTCGCCCGTATCGGCGCGCTGGCGGCTCACCGAAGCGTCGCCCGAATACCCCAGCTCCGGAAAACGCCCCGCGCCGGCCTGAATCGCCACAAATTCAGCCTGGATCAGCCGTGCGTACACCTGCTGGAGCGACAGGTTGCCGGTCAAGGCTTGTTCGACCAGCCGGTTCAATTCCTCCGACTCGAAAATCTGCCACCACTGCGCGGGAATCTCGCCGCCGTCGTCGTAGAGCGCAAATTCCGGGGGAACGGGCAGCTCGTCCGCGCCGCGTTCCGGCGGCGTGAACCGGGCGCAGGAAACGGCGAGCGCACCGGCCGCGACACACGCGAGCAAACGACTCAGCGCACGGCCGGTTCGAACTCGGGCACTCAGCCGGTTATGTTTGTTGGTCAGCACCATCGTTGATCATGCACCGGCGGTTTTCCGGACTCCCCCACTAACGCGTGATTGTATTGCCTCGCGTACGGCGGCGATGCCCGCCAGCGAGAACCGCACGATATGGGAAGCCATTACATCGACGGCATCGTCCTTGAACGCCCACAGCCTCTTTCGCTTGAAAGCCATGATGCATTGGCTGGCTATGCTCATCTCGCACAGCTCGAGGTCCGTCTGCGTCGCGTGCGGCCCCAGGAGTTCCCCAATGGCCCCAAGGAAATGGGCCTGCGACTTGTCGCGCCACGCGGCAATGGCGTCATCAAGCAGCCCGGTCGGGTTCACCAGTTCCATCATCCGGATGCTGTGCAGGTGGCCGAGCTGTTCCTGGTCGGCCCGGCGTAGCAGCAACGCCCGGACGAGCCCCGCGAGACGCTCTTCGGCAGGCGCATCGGCGGGCATCCCCCCGTCCAGGGGATACAGCGCGTCGGCCCGTGCAGCAGCATCCTCCCACGTCGCCCGGTACAGTCCATCCTTCGACCCGAAATGGTAGTTGATGGCAGCGCTGTTCACCCCCGCGCGATGGCATATCTCCGCGTGAGTCGCGTCACGGTATCCCTTCTCGCCAAATACCTGAAACGCCGCATCAAGAATGCGTTTGCGGGTTTCTTCACCGTCTTTTCGAATACGCACCGTAAGGCCCGATCCCGCCCAACTGCTTAGTTAAAGTAAGGAGTTGAACTCTAGACGCCGGGCTGGCCGTATGTCAAGGAGTTTCTTCAGGGTTGAGAGCGCCCCCCCAAGAGGTTGATCGGACCCATCGGGGCATTGCCGCAACCACCCCGTTTTCCTTGAAGGAGCCGCGTCTAAATCTCCGGGCCCCGCAAGGGGAGGCGATGTCAAGAACCCGGCGGGGAGCTTATCCACGCGGCGAATAATCAGCGGCCTGCTATGCTCTCGGTCACGTGCTTTACCCCCGCCGCTCGCGCAGGCAGTCTTCGATATCGCGCAGGAAACGGGCGCCAAAACAGCATTCGATGATTTTGGCGATGCCGGCGTCCAAACCTTCCCCAACGCGGGCGCAATTGCAGGGAAACCGCATGACTTCGGGTTGGACAGTGAGGACGGGGGGATCTTCATCATCAGAGATCGCCAGGGGCCACATGGCACAGGCAAGGGGTTTGACGGCCTCGGGGGCCAGGCCGTGGGCAAGTGCCGCCGAGTGCAGCGAGCACCAAAGAGTGCCGTCCCGGCCTTTGTATGCGAACACGCAGCGTTCCGCGGCATCCACGGCAAGGGTCGGCTTGGCGCCTGGCATGCGCTCGACCGGGTCGGCGTATCCGTTTCTGTCGCGGAGATGGCGGGCGAATTTCGCAGCTTCGGAGAGCCAGTCAACCGCTCGCCGGGCCTCGACGGCCGACAACTCCACATCGTAGCACGCGCAGCAACTCAGGCCGTTTCGACAGTTTTGGGGCTGGCAGTGGAAGGCGATGCCTCTCAACGCTTCCAGATCGACTTGGTATCCGCCAACGACCGGAAAACGTCTTTTCATGGTGGTCTCCGATAAGACAGTGGCAAGGATGAGAAGAAGACACGAATCTCCCCTCTTACATATCCCGGCGGTACTTATAATACAGGATAATTTCGGGGACACAATACTGAATTCTAATCCCAATTGAGTATTGTGTCCCCGAAATCTGGAGTGAACTTTTTTGTGCATGGTATCGTTATACTGAAGAGCACATCAAACGGAATGACGTGAGAACGAATCGGATGGAATAGAAGCGGGGCCGTGTTTCATGAAAGAGCAAGCGCGTTTCATACTCCTCGTAGCGGGGGTCGTTGTGGCTGTCGGCGGGTTGTGGCTGTTGCTGCGTGCGGCTTCGTCTCCCCCGGATTCAGAAATCTCGCCGCCGGCAGCGCGAGAGCGAGGCGATGCGCCCTCTGTCGCGCCTGCTCCGGTTGGGCGCCATGAGACTCCCTCCCCGCGCAGGATTACCGGTGGCGCGGTAGGGTCGCACCGCGATACCACTACGGCGGTGGGCCAGATTGCGGGCAGGCCGCAATCGGGCATCGGAGTCGTGAAGGGCGAGGTTGTCTGGGCCGATACGAAAGCGCCCGTCGCCGGGGCGGAGGTCATCGCCGAGATGCGCGATTTCCAAGAGGGACAGCCGCCAACGGTCACCGCCCGCTGGCGCACGGTCACCGGCCCCAATGGGGCTTTCCTGCTCGAGAAGCTGCCCGAATACCGCGTGATTCTGGACCAGAATGTCTATTACGGGCTTTACGCGCAGAAAGACGACGCCTATGGCGAGTCAGGGTTTCAGCTTACGGACGACGAACCGGCGGCGTATGAGAGGATCGAGATCTATCCGGCCGGCATGATCTCGGGGCGGGTCGTCAGCGCATCCGGAGAGCCGGTGGCAAAGGCATGGCTCAGTCCCCACCGGTACCGCCCCGAAGGAACGGACCGCGACACGTATGCCGCCGCCAGTTCCGATGGCATCACGGACGAGTCCGGGCAATTCACCATCAGGAATCTCCGTCCGGGGACCTGGTCCTTCGTTGTGCGCGCCGCGGACTACGTGACGCGCATTTCGGATTTCGCCGAAGTGGGGTCCGAGGACCTGACGGTGACCCTCGAGCGCGGCGCCACGGTATCCGGGACCGTCGTCAACGTCAACGACGACAAGCCGGTGCCGGATATCGATGTTCGCCTGTTCCCCGCCGATTACACCTTGAATCACCTGTATACGAAGGCGGAGAGCGGAGCGGACGGCACGTTCACCATGACGGGGGTGGGGGCCGGCGTCTACCGTACGGCGGTTCGCGACGATGAATACGTCCTGGTCGAGTCCTCCACCGAAATAACCGTGGAACAGGGGAAGGCGCTGACGGGTCTCAAGATTCCCGTTGGGCTGGGGGGCGCCGTGACGGGGCGTGCCTATGATGTCGATACGAGTGAACCGCTCGAGAATGTCGTCATCATCAGCCGGCACGGCGGCGGCAACGAGGCCCACACCGACAGCGACGGCTATTATCGCATCGGGGGCCTGCCCGAAGGCCAGAATGTCATCGGCCGCAAATGGAAGGTAGGCTACCTGCACGGAGAACAGCGCGAGGACAAGGAAGTCATGGTTCGCCTGGGCGAGGTGGTCCAGGATATCGATTTTCCGATGAAAAAGGGGCTGTACCTTCGCGGCAAGGTCACGGACCGCCAGGGCGCGCCCATCGAATTCGCGTATGTGCGCAGCGATGTGATGAACGACAGCGGGGAGGGCGAGAGTTCGCAGACGCGCGCCGACGGCAGTTTTGAACATCGCGGCTTTTCTCCGAATACGGAAGTGACGCTTGTCGCGAGCAAAGACGGCATGGAGCAAACCCGTGTCGGTCCGCTGACCATCGGCGCGGCGGATCTCGAGGGCATCGAGATCACCATGGACCCCGGCGCGTCCATCAAGGGCGAGGTGGTTGACCCGAAGGGCAACCCGATGCTTAACATTCACGTGTCGGCGCAGGGCGATGCTGCTTCGTCGAGCGGCGACACCGACGCGTACGGGCGGTTCACCATTGGCGGCCTGGGCCCAGGGGTCTATACCCTGTCCATGTACGACTATGGTCAAGAGGGCGCCAGCACGCGCATCGAGAACGTGCAGCGGGTCACCGTTCCGAAGGCGGGCACGGTCGATGGCATCCGGCTCGTGTTCAAACCCGAGCAAGGTCCGGTCATCGCCGGGAGAGTCATGGACCGCCGCCGCAATCCCATCGCCGGGGTCCAGGTCAGCGCTCACGGTGAAGACGGCCTTGCGAGCTGGGGCAACACGCGTTCGGACGCCGACGGCCGGTTCGAGCTGACCGGACTGAAACCGGGCCGGCACCGGGTCATGGCCAGCGACCAGCGGTACATGTATCCGCAGGAACCAATCATTGCCGAGACGGGAGACCGGAACGTCGAGCTCGTTCTCGCGGGGAAAGGCACGGTCGAAGGGCGCGTGCTCGACGCTCGGACGGGCCAGCCCATCAAGCATTTTACGGTCAGCTGCATGCAGGGGCTGCAGCAGGCCGTGACCGGATACAGCCCGTACGGCCGCAGCAGATCGTTCTTTGACGAAAAGGGCGCGTTTACGCTCACCGACGTAGACGCGGGCGAGGCGACGCTCTTCGCGCAGGCCGCGGGATACGTCCCGGCCATGCAGCAACTCCAGAACGTGGATGAGTATACTCCGGTGACCGGGCTGGTATTCCGCCTGGAATCCGGCGGATGCATTAGAGGCGTCGTCACCGACGAATCCGGCGAGCCGGTCTCAGGGGCGACGCTGTCCGTGCGCGTCAAGACGCCCGAGGGGCAATCCCAAGGCGCTCAGGCGGCGAAGACCGATGGCCGGGGGCGGTTTGTCATCGACGGCATCTCCGCCGGAATCGAGGGTCTCTACGCCGAACGCGAGGGTTTCCTTCCCGCAACCGTAGATGTCCGCGCCGCTGCGGGGCGCACCGAAGAAGTGACCATTCGCCTGAGCCGCGGGGGCACCGTCCAGGGGCGGGTCACCGTGAACGGCAAACCTGCGGGGGGACAGCAGGTGGTCATCCCGGACCCCTCTCTTGGCACGTTCCGCTACACCCGCACCGACGACCAGGGCCGTTACAGTGTTTCGGGTCTATCTAACGGCCAGGTCGAGGTCAGCGTCAATCCAATGCCCGGGGGTGTTGACATCTCTCGGAACGCGGGACAGACCGCGCTCGTCGAGGAAGGCCGCACCACGGTGGTGGATTTCAATCTCTAGCAAATGGGCATTGCGGCAAGGGCTATCTATATCAAACGGCCGCTTCCGATGCGGGTGCCGTGTGCAAGTTCCAGAGCAGGCGGCAAGCCAAGACCGCAATAAGAGGCGTGAGTTGAAAACCACCCGGCTCGTCCCGCGAGTTCCCGGTGGCGTTCCGTGGCGGCGGAGGAGACGGAAAACGCTTCTCGCCTTGAGATGATGCGTGAAGATGTCCTGCCCCGGTCTGCCCGGCGCCGATATCCGGCTCTACTCGTGTTCGTCTTCCAGAGGCGTGAGATCCTCCAGAGGGCCTGGGGGCGTCTCGGGCAATCCGAAGGTTTCCGGCCCTCTCGTTCCGTTCCAGCCGCCTTGGGCATTCCCCGCGTCGTCCGGTTCGGATTGGGCAGGATCGATGTCCTCCTCATCCGGGGCGGGCGGGAGAACCATACGGTCGTCATCGAATTGGTCGTCTTCCACGGGGCCGGAAACTGAGGTTCTCTTCGGCATCGCGGTTTCTTGTCCGTGTTGCCGTTCTTCGCGCTCCGCGCCCGGACCTTCCGCTTCGGGCGTTTCCAGCGGCCGGGGCGGCGCCCACGAAACGGCGTCTTCTTCGGAACCGGGCTCGTTTGTTTCGTCGCCCGCGGCCCTAAGCTCGTGGCAGAGCTGGTCCAAGGCATCGGCGGACGCCATCAACGCAGGCCGCATCTCGTCAAGGCGGCGAGCGGTTTCGAGTCCGGCCTCGTTGGTTCGCGCCAACCGGGCCTGCAGCTGGGCGAGTTTGCCTTCGAGCTCGCCGGCCTGGGCGTTGGCCCGCGCCACCTGAGCAGCGGCGTCCTGGCGGAGAGCGTCCATTTCCGCGGCTTGTTCCGCATACCGTCCTTCCACCTGCTGCAACTCCGCCCGGACTGCCTCGAGAAGATTCCGGGTTTCGCCCAGGGCGGCGTGCAGACCGTCGCGCTCATTGCGGGCTTCCTCAAACGCCGCCCGCATCGTCTCGTGTTCCTGGATATTCTGCTGGAGCGCCGATTCGAGGGTCTCGCGTTCCCGCTGGGTGTTATCGAGGGTCGCGCGCAGGTC
>DAOLNV010000011.1:81992-88169 GCA_035416745.1 Candidatus Hydrogenedentota bacterium
GGCGGCATTGAACGCCTCCTTGAGTTGAGCGCTCTCCGACAAGGCCTGTTCGAGTGTACGGCGGGCCTCGTCGGCTTGGCCGAGCAGCCGCGACATCTCTTGCTGGAGATGCTCCTCGTTGCGCGCGAGCCGGTCTGCCAGTTCGTGGCGTTCCTGCTCGAACTGTCTCTTCGCGCTTTCGAGCTGCTCTTCCGCCGTCTGCAACTGTTCTTGCAGGCCGGCGATGAGCGCACCCTGCTCTTCGGATACCGGCCCGGCCGCCAACAACGCTTCGAGTTCCCGGATCTGCCGCCGCTGCTCTTGCTCGGTCTCGCGAAACCGTATCTGGTTGGTTTCGATCTGCGACACCAGTTTTTCAGCGCGCTCGACCAGCATGTTCGCTTCGTACCGCGCCTGGGCCGATTCCTGGTGCGCGGCATGGAGTTGCTGTTGAAAGGCTGCCCTCTCCTCTTCGAAGCGGCGCCGCTCGTCTTCCTGGGCCGTCACGGTATCGGCAAGAACACGTTCTTTTTCCGATTGCGCGGTCTCGAGCGCAGTCCGCAGGTGCTCGACCTGTTCCTCGGCATCCCCGCGGCGTTGCAGTTCCCTGCGAAGATTGTCGCCGTCTACCCGGGCAGCATCGAGTTCCTCTCGTACTTGGGCAACGGTTTCCTCGAGGCGCGTCACCTCGTTTGCGGGCGCTTGTTGCTGGTCCTGACTCGAGCGCAGGCGGTCCTCCAGCGAAGCAACCTCATCTTTGAGACTGCGGGCGGACGCTGTAGCCTCCTCGAGTTGTCTTGCCAGTTCCGCGGTTTTCGCGCGCTCCTGTTCGAGGGCCATGTCGAGACTCGGGGCCTCTCCGGCGTCTTTTTCTGCCGCACCGACACGCTCGAGCAACTCGCGCAACCGCTCGATCTCGAGATGCTGCTTCTCGATGACCGCCTGACTTTCGCGGCGCATTTCGCGCTTGAGGATCTCGAGCTGGGTTTCACCCTCGCGCACCCGGATTTCGACGGTCTGGCCCGAGGCGATCATGTCGCGCAGCCCTTGAGGAAGCGCCTTAAGACGCCGCGGATGCACATTGCTGGCCAGCATGACATAGTGGTGATTGTCGAGAAAAATCCGCACCACCGCCTCGAGTTCTTCGAGCAAATCGTCAAAGAGTTCGAGCTGGTCGATGAGCAGGATGGCCGATTCGGCTTTTTCGACGGGCGAAGGATCGCCGATCAGGTCGCGCACCTCGCGCCGGAACTCCCGCGCCGTGATCACCGCCAGAGAGGTGCGCGGCGAGGAGGCCTTCACCCGTTTCCAGATCGAATAGAGCAGGTGGGTCTTCCCGCATCCCTCTTCGCCGAGCAACAACACCGGCATGGGCCCGGCCGGCTGCAAGTCCGCAATGCGCTTGCAGATATCCAGAGCCGCGCGATTGCCATCGGCCGCAAGGAAAGTATTGAAACTGAACCGCTTCATTGCCCCTGTTCCATATCGCGCCTACGTACCCTTAGAATTCTATCGCGCGGGCGGGAGGCTGTCAACTGATTCCCCCTGCTACGGCCTTCAGAATATGCGGTTTTCGTTAAATGCGCAGATAGACGCCTACACAGCAAGAACAGCACACCGCCCTGCCGTCTCTCGCACGGATCCTGCCCCTTTAGGGCATTATAGTATGGCAGCGGGGAAACGAGGCCTCCCACGGGGCTGTTTCGTGCAGTGCGGAGTTGCAGATTGCGCAAGAAATCTGGTACTTTCGCGTTTAGAGTCAGGGAGTTCACCCTCATGCGCATCGATATTGCGGCACAGACAGATGTCGGGCGCCGCAAACGCACGAACGAAGATTATTACGGCGTTTTCCGTGAGGACACGCCGGGCTTGCGGCTTTTTCGCGAGGGGGCACTGCTTTGTGTTGCCGATGGGCTTGGTGGGCATGTGGCGGGAGAAATCGCGAGCAAGCTGACCGTCTCGGTCGTGAAAGATGTTCTCAAAGAGTCGCCCCCCGCCCCGATCGAAGGCCAGGAAGACAAGGGGCAGCTTACCCTTCTCAAGCAATACATCATTCGCGCCAACGATAATGTCCACAAAACCAACCAGGACCTCGTGAAGACCGGCCGTCCCATGGGTACGACCCTTCTTGCCAGTCTGGTGACGCCCAAGAAGGTGTACATCGCCAACGTGGGCGACTCGCGGTGTTATCTGTTTCGCGACGGCGATCTCATCTATCGCACCGTAGACCATTCGTGGGTGGACGAGCAGGTGAAAGCCGGGCTGATGTCGAAGGCCGAGGCCGAGTCCGACTCGCGCAAGTACATCCTGACGCGGAGCGTGGGCACTCATCCCCAGGTCGAGATCGACGATTATATCTGGGATATTCTGCCGGGCGATATGCTGTTGCTGTGCACGGACGGTCTCGTGAACATGGTCAAGGACGCGGAGATCACCGAAGAATTCAAGCGAAACGCGAGCCCCGCGGAAATTGCACACCGTCTCATCAATATCGCCAACGACAACGGAGGCAAAGACAATATCACAGTCATCGTTGCCGACATTATGCCGAGTCTCACGACCGTTACGGGACGGCGGATCAAGGCGTTTTCAAAAAAGCGCGGCGCGAAACTCCTGTACACCCTGCTGTTGATCGCGTTTGGGGGACTGTGTTTTTACCTCGGCCATGTGCTGTGGCCTTGAAATGACTCGAGGCGGTACGAGCCGTCTTCGCCCACCACATACGTGTGGTGCCACAGCCAGTCTCCGGTATTGATGTAGAGCCCCTGTCCGTCCGGCGTGGGAAAGTGTTCTTCAACGGGATGATGGGAATGGGCGCATAACACCACGTCGGCCTCGCCCGAAGCCAGCACGCGTTCCGCGTAC
This sequence comes from Candidatus Hydrogenedentota bacterium, assembly GCA_035416745.1. NCBI lineage: Bacteria > Pseudomonadati > Candidatus Hydrogenedentota > Candidatus Hydrogenedentota bacterium. The sequence continues at coordinate 84,837 of DAOLNV010000011.1, forward strand.
GAGCGCAACGGGCCCACTTCAGACCCCTTGCTGGGATCCGAGGGACTGAACATGGTGCGGCTTCCCTTCGAAACGCCCTGCGCGATGGCCATGGCCCAATCGGGATGGAGCAGACGAAACGCCCAGACGGCCACGCGCCACCGCGCAACGCGTTTGTAGAGATGGTAGCGCCAATCGTCAGGGTTGATCCCGTCCCCGTGGGCCAAGTGCACGCGCTGGCCGTCGATATCGAGCGTCACGGGGTCCGGATACACGGTGAACCCAAGATACTGTTTGAGAAACCGGCCAGCCCAGAAATCGTGATTGCCGCAGACAAAAAGCAGTTCAACCCCGGCGTCGCGAAGACTGGCGAACGCGCGCAACACGTCGAAATACCCGGAGAAAATGACGTGCTTGTATTCGAACCAGAAATCGAACAGGTCGCCCAGAACAATAACGCGGGAGACGTCACTGGGGTCGAGACCGCGCAAGAAGGCCGCCAGGAGTTCCATGTTCTCCCGGCCGCCCGGGGCCACGGTGAGGTGGGCGTCCGAAACAACAATAGTTTTCATTTGATGAGGCCGAAACGGCTGAGCGGCCAGAAACGCAGGAGCGCCTGGCCGATGACCAGGTCCCCGCTGACCGTTCCGAAATTCCGGCTGTCTTTGCTGATGTTTCGATTGTCGCCCATCACGAAGTATTCGTCAGGCCCTACGAGGATTTCGCGGTCGGGTTCGTTGGAGAGGGCTTCTTCGCTGATATAGGCCTGGTCAATTCTCCGGTCATTCACATAGATGGCTGTTTCCCGAAGCCGCAGGCGTACGGCGTTTTCGGGCTCAGCCTCGTTCCCCGCGCGGACGGTATTGGTGCCGCCTTCCTCGGGCCCCACAACGATCACGCGTTTCACGTAACGTTTCCCGCGGTCATCGGGACTGTCGAACACCACGATATCGCCGGTGTCGGGGGCCAACACCAGGGAAAACGGCCAATGCTGGCCCAGTTTGAAGACCAGGATGCGCTCGTTTTCGCGCAGGGTGGGCTCCATCGAGGGCCCCTCGACTTCATATCCCTCGATAACAAACTCGCGCAACACCAGGAAAAGCACCAGGAAGACCGCCACCATCTTCACGAACTCGATGACTTCACGTTTGGCTTCCTGGCGGCTTCTTTCGCGCTTTTCCGTCTCGTTTCCCGGCGGCGCGTCCCCTGTCGGGGTTTCTATTCTTTCCTCTTCTTTCACGCTTTTCCCGATTCCGCGGCGTATCTTGCCGCTCCTCGAAATCTACCATCCCTCAACGCGTTCTGCAACTATCTCCCGGAACCCACCGCGGTGTCATGTCCGGTTGCATGGGTTCTTTTATTGTCTGATGCTTAGTCGCCGCAGACCGCGACATGATGGCCTGTGAGCTGGCTTCTGGGCATAACCCGCCGCCGGGCAAGTGCATGCAGCGCCCGGCGCGCGCGTGCCGCCCGGCGTTCGGCGGCGGTCCTGCTAAGCGGCCTTACCCGGAACCAAGCCCAAAGCCTTTACGACGGGCGAATCCTCACGATAGACCGGCACGATAATCTCAACCTCTCCGATGAACTGCCGCGACACAAACAGGATTCCGGCGGGGTGCAAGAAAGCCAGCTCTTTCAGGTATTGCCACCACTCGCCATTCTCGATCTCGCGCCCCAGCAGCACGGCGGGGATTTGGCGCGGATTGGCGCCCAGGGTCTCGTCGATCTCTCCCGCAAGGCTGCTCGCCGCCGCGTTCTGGTCCTCGGCCCGGGCGGCGATGGCCCGCTTGATGCGCTCGGAGAACTCACGTTTCAGGTCGAGGGCTTCCCGGTATCGGTGCACAAACTCGTGCCACTCGGGATCGCGTGAATCAACCATCTCCTTGAGAAAAGGGACGCGCAGGTCAAGGGGCCGGTTTTCGAGGCGCACGGCGATGTCATTGCTCAACAACAGGTAACCCAACGCCGTCTGCACGAAGCTTGATGTCTCCTGCAACGGCAGACAGTCTTCGGGCCGCTGGGGATAGTCCCCGTGCAAAACGAGTGCGCGCATCTGGTAGTCAGGGGTCTTGGGCAAAGGCTCGGGAAATGCCGCGTAATCGTATTCGAGGCCCGACGCGGCGACGTAGCCGCGCACGGCCTTCCGAATGTCGCTTTTGTCAAGGTTCGCGTCCGCTTCCTCGAGAACCAGCTCCTGCATGCGCCCCCGGATACGGAGCATCTCATACGCCTGGGCCGCGCTCGTGTACTTCTCCTGGCGCAAGGCGTTGTCGCCCAGCATCAGAACCAGCTCGTACGGCAGCTGGGGCGGGCGCATCATCTTCAGTTCGTTCTCGATATGCGGCCAGACCGCGCGCGAACGGACCAGGTCGAGGGCGTTCTGGAATTCCCGCTCCCGTTCCTGCTCGCCGTCCGGTCTCAGATAGGCGTACTTCTCGGTCTCGAACTGCTCAGGGGACGTTGTCCGCGCCGGCGAGAACGGACCGAAGAGAAACCGGAGATTCACGATATCGCCGTCGTGGACCGCCTTCGCGAAGGCCTTGGCGGCGAGGTCCATGTCCACGGTCTTCTCTTGAGTGACGGACTGACGGTTGCGTCCCAGCACGGTTCAGGTCCTTTCATTCAGGGCCGCGGCGACGAATTTGCGCCGCTCATCCCAATCAACGGACGGCGGCGTAACCTCGGCGTAGGGCAGGCGCTCCAGAATCTTCTGGTAGAGGTCGTTCCGGTAGAACCGGAGGATGCGCGAAGCGTGCCGCGTGTGGGCGGCATCCCAGTTGCTGTTCTCGACGCACTCCTTGTCCTGTCCCGCCGACAGCATCCACTCCTCGCAATACTTGCTCAAGAACGCCTGCAGGCGGCCATCATACTGCCGCCGAAAGATATCCGCCTCGGCATCGTTTGCCGCGACGGCGTCCCGCCATTTCTGCTCGAGCTCGATGAGTGCCTGGCGTTCGGACCAGTAGGCCTCGCGTGTATCGTTCTCGCGCAGCACCAGGAGCGCCGCGTTAAGCTGTGCCATTTCAAGGAGATAGTGTGCGCGCCGCTGCTGGGTAATCTCGACCCGCGCGATCTCGCCGACGAGCTCCTTCATGCGCCTGCGGTACACCTTGCGCACCTCGCCCGGCTTGGCATCTTCATTCAGGCCAAGGATTTCGAAGAAGTTGATGTATCCGTCGTCGGTTCCTGCCATGTCCGCGCAACTCCAGGAGGTTTGCCCCGCAAAACCCTGATTCTACCGAAATGACGGTGTCCAGACAAATGAACGCAGTCACAGGGAGCAGATTCTAGGCGTAGTACGTTTTGATCCCCGACTGCTTTTCCATTTCGAAGAACAGAGCGTAGCACTTGAGG
>DAOLNV010000011.1:88269-100893 GCA_035416745.1 Candidatus Hydrogenedentota bacterium
ACCGCCACGCCGGGCTCGGGGCAGCTCACCTCGACCGGCTGGCCCTCAGCCGTTACCGCGAGGGGTTTTGCATACCGCACGCGGCAGGGCCCGTCTTTGCCGGTCCGGACGGCGGCGCGGACAAGCGCACCGTCTCGCCAATCCATGTCGACCTCGAACACGCCGCGCGCGCAAAGGCCGTGCGCGTGCCCGGTTTCCCATGCCCCCGGCAGCGCCGGGAGCAGATGAAGCTCGGCGTTGTGGCTTTGGAGGAGCATTTCGGCGATGCCCGCCGTGCCGCCGAAGTTGCCGTCGATCTGGAACGGCGGATGGTTGTCGAAGAGGTTGGGCAGGGTGGATTTTGCCAGCAGGGCATGGATGTTTTCGTGGGCCAGCTCGGCCTCGCGCAGCCGTGCCCAGAAACTGATGATCCAGGCGCGGCTCCACCCCGTATGCCCGCCGCCGTGAGACAAACGGTACTCGAGGGATTTGCGCACCGCCGCCGCAAGTTCGGGCGTGCCTTCGAGGGTGATCTGGTGGCCGGGATGGAGGCCGTAAAGATGCGACATGTGGCGATGGCCGGGTTCGGGTTCGTCGTAATCCTCGATCCACTCCTGGAGCCGGCCGGTCTTCGGGCTGATCTGGAGCGGGGCGAGGCGGTCGAGGGCCGATTCGAGTTCTTCGCGGAATTCCGCGTCAATCCCAAGGATTGTGCTGGCTTCGATGCAATTGGTAAACAGGTCGTGGACGATCATGAGGTCCATGGTGGCGCCGTAGGTGAACATAGACGTCGTGCCATCGGGTTTGCGGAAGCTGTTCTCGGGGGAATGGGAGGGATTGGTGACCAGCCGGCCGCCGGGTTCTTCGACGAGGAAATCGAGCAGAAACAGGGCCGCGCCTTTCATGAGCGGGTACGCGCGCTCGCGCAGGAAGTCCACGTCGCCCGTGAACTCGTAATGTTCGTAGGGATGCTGTGCCAGCCACGCGGCGCCCATGGGCCAGATGCCCCACACGCCGTCCGCGGGCGTGGTGAAGCCGAAGATGTCGGTGAGGTGATGCACGACCCAGCCGCGGGCCCCGTAATGCACTTGAGCCGTGCGTTCGCCTGACGCGACGAGCGAATCCATCAGGTCGAACAGGGGCATGTGGCATTCGCTGAGATTAGCCGCCTCGGCGGGCCAGTAGTTCATCTGCAGGTTGATGTTGGTATGGTAATCGCTGTTCCAGGGGGCTTCGATGTGCTCGTTCCAGATGCCCTGAAGGTTTGCGGGGAGGCAGCCCGGCCGCGAAGACCCCATGAGAAGGTAGCGTCCGAACTGGAAGTACAGCGCCGCGAGGGCGGGGTCGTCTTCGCCGTTTCGGACGCGTTCGAGCCGCGCGTCGGTGGGCAAACGGGGCGCTGGATTCTGGCCCAGCTCGAGGTCGACGCGGCGGAACAGGGTGCGGTGGTCCGCGACGTGGGCCTCGCGCAGCTCCGGGTACCCGGGTGCGTCAGCCAGAGTTTGGCGGGTTGATTCGAGCGGGTCTCCGCCGCGGTAGTTGGTGGCAGCCGCAATGACGAGCGTGATCGCGTCGGCTTTGTCGACCTGCATCGAACCGCCGCTGTTACGCAGTTGCCCGCCCTCGAGGCGTGCCGCGAGGCGCCCCGCGAAGTTCAACCCTGCGATTTCATCCGTTTCGTGATGACGGATGCCGAGCTGCCCGGCCAGGACGAGTTGATCGGGGCCTTCGCTCGAGCACACGGCGTCCTTGGGGCGCGTCAGGGTGATGCCGCAAGACAATGCGGCCGGTTTGCCGGCTTCGACGCGCACTACGACGACGTCGTGTGGAGCAGAGGCGAAGACCTCGCGCGTATAGGTCACACCGTCAACGGCGTAAGTGGTCGAAGCGATGCCCGTGTCGAGATTCAACTCGCGGCGGTAGTTGGCGACTTGTTGAGGCGGCGGAAACGAAAGAACGAGATCGCCCAGGGTTTGATACGACTTGATGCGCTGGGGGTTGCCCATCATGTTGTCGGCGAGCGTCGTGGCTTCGGCATTCCTTCCTTCGAACAGGAGCCGGCGCACTTCGGGCAGCACCTCGAGCGCTTTCGGATTGGTGGTATCGCGCGGATAGCCTTCCCAGAGCGTTTCTTCGTTGAGCTGGATGCGCTCGTCTCCCGCCCGTCCGAACACCATCGCGCCCAGGCGGCCGTTGCCGACGGGGAGGGCGTCGGTCCACGCCTGCGCCATCTGCCTGTACCACAGGCACAATGCGCCCTCGGGGGGCGGGGCCTCGCCGAGGTAATCCATCGCGACAAAACCGGGGAAGGCGTTTGTTTCCATCTCGAGTACCTTTGCCAGATCGATGACAGCCGGGTCAATTGCCGGGCCGGGCCAATTCTTCCATGCGGAGTCGTCGCCTTGGCGGACCTGCCACATGCCGTCGAGGCCGAGCCGTCCGTTGGCGCCGGACAATTGAATCGCGCCGCTGACGAATCCGCCGCTGCCTTCCTCGTCGTATACGCGCACCGTGACGAGGTTCCACGCGCCCGTCCGGACCAGTTCCGGCGGGACGATATAGCGGCGGGGCTTCTCGGAAGCGCCCTCGTAATCGGGCGGCATCGAGCCGGTCGCGCCCACGCGTTCGCCATTGAAGAATGTTTCATCGGCGTCGTCGATGCGGGCGAGTTCAAGGATCAAGCGCTGACCGGCCCAGCCCGAGGGGATGCGCACGAAACACCGGTACCAGGCAAACCCGTCGTAGTTGCTCCATGCTTCGCCGCCGGGGCTGTTTTCCCACGCTCCGGGGAGTTTCGCAGGCTCCCAACCGGCGCCAGCCGCCGCCAAGGCGGCCGAGGTGATGAAGACACTCGCCAGAAACACCCCCAGCTTTCGCATGAATCGCCTCCGTTGGTTGGCAGTCGCACGCTGGAACGCAGCCCTATGATATTGGCCGATGACGCCGGCCCAGCGCAAGCAGGGAAGAGCACCATAATCGGATAATGGGAAGCAAAGCCACAGATGCACTTTGGCATTCGGGGTGCAGGCCGGGGTTTCGACACAGCCGCCGGGTGAGATACGGCCGGCGCACACGTATAGCCGCCCACCGCCAACGGCGCGAAACATGCCAGGCCAGACTGAAGGTCTGGGGAAGCGGAGCCCCCTGAATCCCCCGAAGTGAAGGCTTCAAGCGTGCGAGAACATATTCGCATTTCACGTTGGCGGGACTGAGCGGTTTCGGTACGGGGATGTTTCGGGCCTTCAGCCCTCCTTTTTGTTGTTGGCGCTGTCTTCCCTGGCCCTTCGGGCCAGGCTGGTATGTGACGCGCCGTTGGCGCTGAAGAAGACCGGGCGACAGTCGGGTCGCATGAGCCGCGTGGTGCTGCGCCCCGTTTTCCCAGTGCTTACCCGGACCGGGGAGAGCAGAAAAGCGGAAGCCGCGCTGCGGCAAGGGGAATCCGGCCGCCGCGCCGCGACATATGCGGCATGATTCGCTTTCATGCCACTCGATGTCTTCGTAAACGCTTTCCCGTGACCTGCCGGCTTACCTTTGCGGAGCTTCCGAAGGCGTCTCGGCCGACACCTTGATAAGCCCGCCCCAAAGCACATTCATCACAATCTTCCGCTCTTTCTCGTCGAAACTCTGTGCTCCGATGACAAGAACCGCGGTGTCGCCTTCGAACAGTCCCCGGAACGGCCGGGAGTCTCCGATGGCCACGAGCGTTTTGGAATAGAGGTTCACCACGTTCGAGGGATCCCAGGGGGCGGTGTAGATCTTGTCGTCGCCGATAGCGACATGGACGGCGTTTGGCTGCACGCCGGGCGAGGGAGTGTTCGCGAAATCGAATCCGCGGGCGTCCAGAATCAGCCCGATGCCCGGGCTTATCAGGTAAGGGGCCGGGTCCGTCTCCTTCCCCATGGCATGCGCCTCATCTACGAAGATGACCCGGTACTCTTGCGGGAGCGCTTCTTGCTCAGAGCAGGAGAGCATGCAGATCGCCACGGGCAAGGACCCCCACCATACCTTGCGCATTACCAACCCCCTTTGTTTATCGGCTGCTGCAATCTGGAATTCCTGGCTCCTGTTTGGCCTCGATATCGCGTATGTCTCGCAGGACGCGTGGGTCATCCAGGTCTGGGAAGATCTACATGTCTCATGAGTCTCTGGGTTGCCATTGCCGGTTCGGGTCTTCTTGCGCGTCTTGCCCAAGGCCTTCGTTCAATTCGCCCAGGCGATGCATGAGGACATCGTCCATGCGCGTTCGTTCTTTTTCGCTCAGGCACTCTGCTTCCCAGACCTCGAGGCTTGAAGGGCCGCGTCGAATTGTGCGTGCCGAGCCTTTTCGCGGGCTGTGGCAGATAAAGAACAGGAGTCTGGCAACCCAGAAAATGAGCGGCAGTACAATAAGAGACACTACAGCCGCGCCAAACACCATCGCTTTGGTGTCCACTGAAAGGGTTGTGCGGGGGAGAAGGATGATTGGCAGTGCGAAAAGGACTACATTTAAGGTGGTGAAGTACAGCGCCCAGAAGAATACGCTGCGGCTGTCGAATTGCCGGGGGTATCTCCAGGCGAAGAAGATGTGGAGCGCTACTGCAATGATAAAGAAGAATCCGGCGATGTAGAGGGCGATAGGCGGTGACGGCGGGTATAGTTCGTTCACCCACCCCGGGGTGCTGGTATCAACGAAATGGTCCAGGAAGATCTGCATGCCCAGAAAGAAGCCCGCGAACAGATAGAATAGCCGGCAATACTTTTGAAACCAGTAGCGGTCTTCGTAGCTAAGCTTGCCCACCTCAACACGCCTCCCTCTCTTAGTCTATACCACTATCCGCGGTTTTCATTCATCTTTTCGGAGCGACTCGCGCGGCCGGCGCGTGACGATGATGCGCCGCGCCACGAGAGGGTGACGTGTGAGGGGGCGCGGTCCGCTATTCCATCAGTTCCATCGAACCGAGGATATTGAGGTTGAGGCTGAGCAGGGACTCGCCCCCGATGCCGGAGTCGGCGCCGAGAAGGTCTTCCACACCGGCCGCGGACCCGCCAAGAAGAGCGTCCGGATTGGTCAGTAAGCCTCCGAGCAATCCTGACAAGTTGCCGAGCATCTGCGCGAAATCCATGCGCAGGTTGAGGTCCATATCCGCCAACACAAGCTGTCCGTCGGTGGTATCGAAATGGATACGGTTCTCGCCCGAAAGCTCGAACACGGGCATCTGGATGCCCAGTACTTCTCCCAAGGCGCTTTCCGGAACATTGACGGCGCCGCCGGTCTGCTCGGAGATGAACTGCTGCTCGATGACGCCGCACAGCCGGCCCTTTATTTGCTCGTATCCCACGAAGGTGTTGACAATCCGGGCGGAGGCCGGCGTACCAAAGCCGGGGACGGGCAACGCGATATGGCTTTCCCATTGTTGGCCCTGCACCACCTTCCCTCTGGGAAACTCGAGGGTCGAAAAGTTGGGCACGGCGGCCAGCATCGCACCGATATTCTGCGAGTTGGACAGTCTGAGCACTTGCCCGTTCGGCGCGACCACCATGTCGACGGGTTCCTGGAGGAATTCGAGCTGCGGGATGCCCTTGGTCGAGCCCACTCCCTGCTGCGTGTCCACGGGCGTCTTGTCGCCGCGGGACACACGCGCGTCGTTCGGGGTGACCTCCATCGAAAACGGCTCATCCATGAAATTGCCCTGCAACGAGCTCTTGTCGAAGGTCATGCGGAGAAGTGCATTGCCCGCCTGGTCCACATCGCGGGTTTGAAGGCTCATCGTGCTCTCGAAATCCATCAACACGCCCGAATCAGTAAGCGCTTCGACGCCTTTACCGCTGATTTTCGAGGCAACGCGGTACTTCAGGTTGTCGTCCCGGGCAAATTTGAATGCAAACGGCCCGTCAGCCACACCTTGGTATTGCTCGGAAGGCGCCAGCGGCCAGATAGGGGCATCGGTCACGATGGACTGGGACGCGGTCGGTCCGGCGGCTTCGCGCGGGCCCGCGCCGTGCTGATGGCGGCCGATTGCATGACCCATCACGGGACGGTCGGGCGTTTGCGCGGGACTGCTCTCGAGACGGCGCGGGGAAATAGAGATTTCGTAGCGGGTGGCAAACCAGAACCCGAGGCCGAGCCCCACTGCGAGCAGAATTGCGCCCGCAATGACCATGGATAGGGCGACAACAACGGCGCGGCCGCGCCCGGATTCAGGATCTTTGGGATGCGCCTCGCTCATGTCACCATTATACCATGCCGCTGCCCGCGCCGATTCGGAGGGCGCTGCCCGCCGATACTGGAAATCAGGCGCCGCGCAGCTCGTCCAGCAAGCTGGCCATGAGTTCCTTGACGGTGAGGATCTCGTGCACGCGGGACACGTTCTGTCCCGCGAACACCAGCCCGCCCTCCATATCCCCGTCGTAGGCATTGAGAAGCGCGTATGCGATGCAATACCGCGAGTCGTAGATCTTGCAGGTGCTCAGGCATTTGTAGGGGCAGTTGATCGGGATGGGTTCGCCGCTATCCAAGCGCTCGAGAAACCGGTTCCTGATCGCGCGCCCCGGAATACCCACCGGACTCTTGATGATGACGATGTCGTCTTCCGTCGCATCCAGATAGGCCTGCTTGAACGCATCGGACACGCCGCACTCCTTCGTGCAGACGAAGCGTGTCGCCATCTGGACGCCCGCCGCCCCCAGCGAAAGCATCCGGGCGATATCCGCGCCCGTGTAAATGCCTCCCGCGGCAATGACCGGGATTTTCACTCCAAACGCGTCCTCGAACGGCTTGAGGGCTTCGATGACTTCAGGCACGAGCCGTTCGAGGGAGAAATCCTCGGCGTGGGCGAGTTCTTCCTCCGAGAATCCGAGATGTCCGCCGGCAAGCGGGCCCTCGAGCACGACCGCCTGGGCGGTGCGGCCATACCGCTTTTGCCAGGTGCGCAGGATCAGCGTCGCGGCGCGGCCCGAACTGACGATCGGCACGAGGTTGACGGTGGTGTCCTCGACCATGGCGGGCAGCTTGAGCGGCAACCCGGCCCCCACCACGATCATCTTGATGCCTTCCTTCACGCAGGAGCGTATCAGGGTTTCCGCGTTGCTCAACACGCTCATGACGTTGACCGCGATGTGGCCGTTGGTGGCGCTCTTGGCTTTACGGATTTCCTCGGCGATGGCTTCGCCGCTGACGGCCTCGTAGTCCTCGCGGGTGGTGCGGATGTCGCCGATGCCGACGCTTGCGATGGTGCCGATGCCGCCCTCGTTGGCGACGGCGGCCGCCAGCGACGACAACGACACCTTGACCCCCATGCCCCCCTGAACGATGGGCACGTCGGCCGTGATGGTACCTATCTGAAGTTTTGGGATTTCCACGCTATTCTCCGCAGCGTTTTACGATCAGACACGCGTTACCGCCGCCAAATCCGAACGCGTTGCACATAGCCGCGTCGAATTCGGCCTCCTGGGCCTGATTGGGCACGTAATCCAGGGGGCACTCGGGGTCGGGTTCCTCGTAGTTGATGGTAGGATGAATCTTGCCCGTATACAGGCACATGACGGTAGCCACGAACTCCGCGGCGCCGGCCGCCGCCATCAGATGGCCAATCATGGACTTCGTGGCGCTGATTTTCACTTTGCGGGCCTGTTCGCCGAACACGCGCTGAATGGCGAGGGTCTCGGTGCGGTCGTTCAAGACGGTGGAGGTGCCGTGGGCATTAATGTACCCGACGCGTTCCGGGCCAAGCCCGGCATCCGCGAGGGCCGCCTGCATGACACGGATCATTCCATCGCCATCGGGCTCCGGCGCGGTGATGTGGTAAGCGTCGGCCGTGTTGCCGTATCCCGCCAGTTCCGCGTAGATCCGGGCCCCTCTGCGCCGGGCGTGTTCCAGTTCTTCGAGAACCGCCAGCCCTACGCCTTCGCCCATCACAAAGCCGTCGCGATTCTTGTCAAAGGGCCGGCTGGCGTGCTGGGGCTCGTCGTTCCGGGTCGACATCGAGCGCGTCGCGCAGAACCCGCCGTACGCCACGGGGGTGAGGCAGGCCTCGGACGCCCCAGCCACCATAACGTCCGCGTCCCCGCGCTGGATAACGCGGAACGCATCGCCCACGGCGTTAGCGCCCGTCGAACAGGCCACGGACAGCGCCGTCAGCGGGCCTTTCAGTCCGTGCTCGATCGACACGGCGCACGCGGTCATGTTCACCAGGACTTTCGATACGAAGAATGGCCCCATGCCCCGCGGGCCCTTTTCGGAGTATACCGTGCAACCTTCCTCGATACTGAACGAGCCGCCAATGCCCGAACCGATAATGACCCCCGCGCGGTTCTTGTCGTAGTCCGCATTGTCGAGATTGGCATCCGCAAGCGCCATTCTTGATGCCGCCAGCCCGAAATGCATTACCCGGTCCATTCGGCGCGCCGACTTGGCGTCCATCCAATCTTCGGCCTGGAAATCGCGGACCTCGCCCGCCATTTGGGAGCGGTGTTGCGACGGGTCGAAATGCGTGATGCGGGAAACGCCGTTCTTGCCGGCTAGAAGCCCTTTCCACGTTGCTTCAAGCCCGACCCCGATGGGCGTGATAGCGCTTAGTCCCGTGACGACTACACGACGTTCTTCCTTCACCGATTGATTCCCTTTATGCAATACTTGAGAAAAGGCCCCCACGGCTGCCTCAAGTCGAAGAAGCCGGAAAAGCCGCATTCCACGGTGTTCACCGCGAAGTGCAAAGCGACATGGTACTTACCGAGCGGTCAAAGTTCAAGGAAGCGAATTCCATCTTGGAGAATGGCGTCATGTGAGTTGTCCGGCCACGGGCGGCATTCGCATTCGGCCAACAGACCGCGTACTGATGTGAACCGTGAGACTCAGGGCGAAGATGCGGACAGAAGCACAAAGCACCCTTTCCCTCTCGTATCGAGACGGAAAAGGTGCCTTTGGGTTCTACACCCTCAAACCACAATCACGCCGTCGCTTACGCAAGAAGCTTACGCAGCCGTCCAACAGCCAGGCTGGCAATTCCAAGGCCCACCAGCATGATGGAGCTGGGCTCGGGCACCACGCCCACAAGGACGACAAGGTCATTGTAGTCCCAGTCGTCGTTGGGGTCGTCAGCGCAAAGGTCTTCCCACGCGAGCAGGTAGCTGATCCCATTTTCTGCAACGTACTCGTCCGGAGCGGCAAGCAAGAGCATATGTACCCACGCGTCCGAGTTCCGGTCATATTCCGAGTACCACTCTCTTGTTGTCCGATTCACGTTCAGATAGAACCCGTAAGGTTCCACGGCAGGATCAAGCACCGCGCTCGGACCGCCGGATGAACCAGGGTCTACATACGGGCCCGAGACCGTGAATAGGAGATTCTGGTTGGCGATCGCGTCTGGCAGCACGGGGTCGTAGTAACCAAGTTTGTGAGTGTAACTTGCATAGCGCGCTTCGAGACCAATCCCTTGTTGACCGAAGAAGTACGAAAGGTCCGGACCATTGTAGTCATCCGGATCGACCCCCACGGCCTCGTACAGCTCGTCGCTAGTGTCGTACCCAGTATCCACGCCGTAGATTGCCTCGTAGATATCCAGTAAACTCCACTCTCCAGCCACCCAAGGCTCTTGAACATTGACATCTTCGACAGCGATGTCTGCGGCGGCCGCGAAGCTCAGGAACGCCGCCACTGTCACACACGTTAGTAATCTCCACATTGTCTGTCCACCCGCCCTTTCTGTGGTTTCGTTTCCCTAGCGGAAAACCGCTTCTCCAGATTTCCCTCTCATTGCCGCGTGCAACGGTCTTGCCCGGCTGTCAACGGACCTTTCCCGAAGGGAAGAAACCCGCCCCCTCCTCCTGACCCATTGGCAGCAGCCCAGTATAGACGTGCACACACTAGCTCACCCATATCACTATGCAAGGTGCGTGCCAAGGGGGCCTTACAATGGCAAGTGGTTTTTTTATAGTGGTTTAGCAATTAGCAGGCGGCTGCATGACCTGCGCATGCGAGTGCAGATGACCACTGCGCAACGGCCAAGTTTGTCAGGCCTGCGCAACTTTTGACGGTAATCTCTGCAAATATGATGAATTCTGACCTGACGGCAGGCTTATTTGCTCGGTATTCGCAGTTAAGCGCCGCCGCGACGGGGAAGGGAAGAGCAAGAATTGTGTAACTGGGTATTCCTGCTCTGATTACGGTTTGGCCAACGCGTGACCCGCTCTGAAAGGCGATCTTCAGCAAGCCCCCGGCGGATGATCCGGCGTTGGCCACAAGCACGGGCGCCGGCTTTGTTCAGGAAAAGGCGCTCAGAAGCCTTCATAAGGAAGAACGGGCTTGATTCTGGGTTGTGATGGTGTAGACTTGGCGGGCGGCCGGGGCGGTTCCCGTGTTGAACAAGTACGGAAAGGCAGGGGAGAATGATTCGCGTGAAACTTCTGGTAGTGGTATTCATTGCGTTGACGGGGTGCGCGACAGTGATGAAAAGGCCGGAGAGCCCTCTCACGTGCTGGCCGGTGGACCCGCTGGTCAAAGTGTTTCGTGACGCGGCGCCGGCCTCGGGCGGGGATGCCCTTGCCGACGTTGCCCGGGGCGAGCATGCCTCGTTTCAGGTGGTCGTGCGCGCCGAGGACGCTATCACCGGCCTGACCGCCAAGGCGGGGCTGCTTAGACGCGGGCGAGGCGGTGAAACGCTTGCCGCCGCGTCGGTGCGCTTCGTCGGGTATGTGCCTGTGGACCGCCCGACCCAGACGCCCTCAAAGGACCAGTTGCGGACGCCCCCGGCGGATTATCCAGACCCGCTGCTCGAGGATGAGGCTCTCGACGTTGCGGCGGGACAGGCGCAACCCGTGTGGGTGACGGTTGCCGTGCCGGTAGACGCGAAGCCCGGTGTGTATCGCGGCACGCTCACCCTCGAAGGGCGCGTGGAGGGAGTGGCGGCGAAAGCGAAAGCACCCTTGACCTTGCGGGTCTACGACGTGGCGGTCGAGAAGACCCGCCTGTGGGTGACCGAATGGTACGGGATGCAATGGCAGCATATGGCAATCAATCCCGAGCCGGAATCGGAGGAATACTACGCGCTTCTGCGGCGATACGCCCGCAACATGGCCGAACACCGCCACAACGTCGCCCTGATCTCGCCTATCGGGCTGGTGGCGTATGAGGCAAACGCCGACGGTTCGCTGAAGATTGACTTCGCCAAGTTCGATCGCTGGGTCACGATCTTTCAGGAGGAGGGCGTTATCGGCCGCATCGAAGGCGGGCATATCGGAGGCCGCGTGGGAGGGTGGGAATCGGACTTCGCTGTGCAGACCTTCCGGGTACAGGACGGGAAAGTCGTGGGCGAATCGGTTGCGCCCGACACTCCGGAGGCAGACGCCTTCTACGCGCGGTTCTTCCCGGCGCTGGTTGCTCATTTGAAGGATAAGGGCTGGCTCGAGGTCTATATGCAGCATCTTGCTGATGAGCCCATCGCGAGCAATGTGGTTTCGTACCGGGCGATGGCGTCGCTGGCGCGGAAATACGCCCCCGAATTGCCAATCATGGAAGCCTGCCACACGAAGGAACTCACGGGCGCAATGGATGTGTGGGTGCCCCAACTCAATTTCCTGCATCAGGACTATGGCCACTACCGCGAACGGCAGGAGGCGGGCGAAGAGGTCTGGTTCTATACGTGCGTGTTTCCGCAGGGCGAATACGCCAACCGCTTTCTTGAGCAGCCGCTGCTCAAGACGCGGCTGCTGCACTGGATCAACTTCCGTTACGGCGCTACGGGCTACCTTCATTGGGGGTATAACCAGTGGACCAAGGACAGTCCTTTCACGCACACGACCCGTCCTCATGGCGGGCCGCCGTATCTGCCCGCGGGCGATGCCTGGATCGTGTATCCCGGCAAGGAAGGGCCGCTGGACTCGATCCGGTTCGAGGCCATGCGCGACGGCATCGCCGATCATGAGCTGCTCTGCATGCTCGCCGAAAAGAGCCCCGGCGCGGCTCAGGAGCTTGCCGAGAGGCATATTCTCGATTTCGACAAGTACAACACCGGCATCGCGGACTTCCGCGCGACACGCAGGGAACTGCTGCAGAAGCTGGAAGAGGACTGAGGGAAGAATCGCGCGGAGCCCTTACGGCCTCTTGGGCCGATTGGGTTCGTTCTTATGATGTTCCGAGCGGCGCTTCGCGTTGGGAGCTGCTCAAACAAGGTTTTCCGGGGCGTGAACGGAGTGAACGGCGAGGCATGGCTCAAGCGCATCAACACATGACCGCGGAAACCGGCGGTTTACTCGTCGACGCTGCTTACCCTGGGGGAAACATCCTCGTCGAGAACGTCGAAGGCGATGTCGTGCGGCTGCATCCCGACTTGCGCGATACCACGACGTGGTGGTTTTACTGGAATTTTCGGGTGTGCGGCGCGGCGGGACGTACACTGACGTTCGCGTTCAGCGGCCAGAATCCCATGGGGGTCCGCGGCCCCGCCGTAAGCGCTGATTCCGGGAAGACCTGGGCCTGGCTCGGCGCCGATAGGGTGAAGGAGGGCTCGTTTTCGTACACCTTCGCGCCGGACGCCGCCGAGAGGCGATTCGCGTTCGCGTATCCTTATCTCGAAACGGAGCTGCAGCGGTTTCTTGACGAGCACAAGGGGCACGGCCGCATCGAAACCGGTGAATTGTGCACGTCGGCCCGCGGACGGCGGGTCGAGTGGT
>DAOLNV010000012.1:0-20505 GCA_035416745.1 Candidatus Hydrogenedentota bacterium
TGCGAAAAAGAAGGCTCGCGCCAAGTAAGCTGCTTTTGCGCGAAGCCGCGATTTGTGCCAGACACCCCCGCGAAGCCCAGTGTTTCGCGGGGATTTCTTATTTGCCTGGGAGAGAAAATCGCGGACGGCCGGGCCGCCGTATTTGAAACGCCTCAGCCGGGTGGCGCGGCAATCTTCCCGGTCTCGCCGGGGGTTTCCGCAGGGACTTTTCCGGGCATGTCCACGACTGCCCATCCGATGTGCTGCTTGTCTTCGATGGGTTTGGACTCTCCCCGCAGACATTTCCCATTGATCCAGAGCGCGATCCCTTTCGAATAGTTGGGTTCGTAACGGCCGAGCAGGTTGAACGCCTCGTCCGTCTTCAACAATCCCTTTTGATCTTCATAACACCCGAACCACCAGGCGCCATCAAACCAGCACACGGTTTGGATACCCTTTTTCGTGTATCCGCTCTGAATCACGTGCTGCTTGACGAAGTTCAGGTCTTTGTCGTACTCGTACGCATAATTCCCGTTGTACCCTTCCGGCAAGCCCCCAACGACAATGAACCTGCCGTCATGAAACGCCATGCCTCCCGCGCCATGCACTACTTCGGGCACCGCTTTTTCCGACAACAGCGACAGATCACGGGCGTCGTATACATATATCCAGGAATCGGCTTGCCCGGGTTCCTGGTTGAATTGTCCAAGGTTCACCGCGACGTATACCTTGCCGTCAACGTACGTCAAATCGCCCTGATGAGTGGGCGCGGCGACAGCCTTGAGAATCGCGCCGGTCTTATCGGTCTTGACAATGGCCACCGTGAATGACCAGTAGATGTTCTGTTGTTCATCGGTGGCGATGCCTTGCAGATGGCCCCCGTACACGCCCGGACACGCGATTTCCTCGGCGCCGCATAAGCGGCTGGCCGCAAGGGCGGTTGTGAAGACAAACAGGCACATGCGCATGAGAAGTTCTCCTGGGTTATTGGGGGAGTCTCAACGGATTCATATTCAGGTAACGCAATCTCCGTGACTATTCTGCGGCTGCGCCGGGCAGTTTTCCTGCTTTGGCCAGGCAGGCCTGCAAGAGGGTGATGTTTTCCTGGAGCATGTTCGGCTTGTGGTGTGGATAGATGCCGATACAGACCGCATCCTGGGGCCGCAGGTGTTGTGCCACAAACCACAGGGCTTCCTCGGGAGCGTTACGCCCCGCCGCCATCACTTTGTAATGAATCACCGGTTTGTTGAGTTTCCGGATCAGCGCCCCCATACGTTCGCGGTCTTCGGCGCGAAACCACTCGGCCATACCGGTCTTCAACTCAGCGCTCTTGTCGCGGTTGGCCGAGTTGTAATACGAGCACATGTAGAAATCCACATCAAGGTGGTCCTCCGCCCACTCGAACACTTGGGGGTTATGGCCGGCGATGCCCGCGGCGAGACCGGCGTCCTTAATCATGGCGATGGCGGCGGGGATGTCGTCGAGGTCACTGTGACTGAACCGGAAGTCCATGACGCCCCCGTGTATGAAGCACGCCCTCGCGCCGCCGTTGATGCCGTTCTGGATGCCCCTTGGAATGTCGCCCACCTCGGGACATGTCTGCGCGATCCATTGAATGCCTCCGCCCTCATCCCAATACTCGAGCAACATCCGCATGATGTGATGATCGGCGCGGCCCAGGTGGGTATTGACGCCGAGGGATTCCGCCTGCCGCAAGGTCTCTTTGATCCGGCGTGTTGTGAAATAGCGGCACATTTCCTTGTCTTTTTCGGTGGTCTGATGGGAGAACCCGCTGAATGGATTGCCCCCGATTATCATCCGGCTGACCGATACAGGGCCGAGCTTGACCTGATCAAGGATCATGACGCGCTCCTTCTTGTGGGCGCCATTGTACCATGAGTCTACGGCGACCGACGCGTCTGCCGGTCTCGGTCGACGTGCAGCGCAGGGTCTATTTCATGCCGAGGCGCGGGGAACACAGGAAAAGGGACGAAACGCCTGGGAGGACGCACACGTATAACAACTCCTCTTCCTGGCGTTCTCTAAGTATCCGTGTGAGACCGTTTCCTGCCGTGGAGACGTCCTTCCGGCGTGGGCGCGGTCTGAGGCAGCTACTTCAAGCGTGCGAGGGCCTTCTGATTGTACCGCTCCACGTAGAGGGGACTATCCTGCTGCTCGGCCAGGGGGTACCTCTGCAGGAGCGTTTGCAGCCGCACGTGCCGCTCCTGGGTTGGGGGGTGGGAGGCAAAGATGGGAAGAGGGTTGCCGCCGCCGGCACGCTGTTCCTCGGCCATCAGTTTCTCCATGAACGAGACCATGGCTGCCGGCTGATAGCCCGCGCGATACAGGAATTCCATGCCGAGCGCGTCTGCTTCCCGCTCGTTCTCACGGCTGTAGTAGCTGAGAACGCCTTGTCCAAAAACGCCGGACGCGATCTTGGCCAGCGTACCGGGGTCTTCGCCGAGCAGAAGTTGCGTCAACAGGCTATACCCGTATTGCTTTGTCAGTGCTTCGCCGTGGTGGTGGGCGGCGACATGGGCGACCTCGTGGGCCATCACGCTGGCAAGCTCCGCCTCGTTTTCGCAAATCTTCATCAAGCCCGTATATACGTACATGTGTCCCCCCGGCAACGCGAAGGCGTTTACCGTGTCGGGATTGTCAATCACCGTGAAGTTGTACGTTACATCCTGGCGCGTAGCCACGCTTGCTACCCGTGCGCCAATTTCCGAGACGTAGGCCTGCAGTTCCGCGTCCGTGGAGACCTTTTCCTGTTTCTCGATTTCGGTGGAGAGTTCGTTGCCGAGTTCGATCTCCTGCGGGGTGGACAGAATGTTTATGTTAAAAGGTTCCCCTTCAAGGGTCATGCAGCCTGCCGCGAGGAAGGCGCACGGCACAAGCATGAGAAGAGTCTTACGCATGACGGTGCCTTTCGTTTGGGCCGATTATTCAGCGCACAGCCTATGGTACGCTACTTCACGATATGGCGCAACGCCGTAATGAGGGCATCCATCTCGCCGTCCGTGCCGATAGTGATGCGCAAGGCATCTCGCAGCCGCGGGGCGTCAAAATAGCGGACAAATATCTTGTGATTTCGGAGCTTTTCGAAGATGGTTCGGGCGCCGGGCTTTTTGTCCCAGCGGGCAAGGACGAAATTCGATTGAGACGGCGTCACCTCAAAACCAAGCTCCTGGAGGGCGCCGGTGGCGCGTTTTCGAGTTGCCGCCACGCGCGAAGCGTTCCGCTTCATGTGTTCACAGTCGTTCAGGGCAGCAAGCCCTACGGCTTGTGTCACTGCGTTGAGGTTGTAGGAATCCTTGGTTTTCAGAAACTCCTCGATAATCGCGGGATTCGCGACTGCCAGTCCGAGGCGCAATCCCGCCAGGCTGAATGACTTAGAGAATGTCCGCATCACAATGGCGTTTTCGTGGCGCGCCGGAAAGTCCATGCAATTGTCGTCTGCAAAATCCACGTACGCCTCGTCGATCACAACGAGCCCGTTGAATTCGGCGCAGAGCCGTTCGACGTCCTCCCGCGGCACGCACACGCCCGTTGGAGCGTTCGGCCTTGGCAGGAAGCACATGCGCCCCCTGCACCCGAAGAACGATTCCGGCAGTTGATACGCGTCGTCCAGTTCTATCGCCTCCACCCGCGCGCCGTGCAGTTTGGCCAGGGTTTCGTAGAGCGTATAGGTCGGGTAGGTGGTTAGTATGGTGTCCCCGGGGTCCGCGAAGGTGCGGACCGCCATGGCCAGCAATTCATCCATGCCGTTGCCCGCCACCACCCACTCGGCTCCTGAGTAATGCTGAATCTCCGCCCATTTGGCGCGGAGAGCAGTTGCCAGCGGGTCAGGATACTTCCGCAGGGCGTCGGCTGCTATCGCCTTCAACGCTTCGAGCGCCATGGGGGAGGGGGGATAGGGGTTCTCGTTGGTGTTCAGTTTGATAATGTTGGGATCTTTGGGCTGTTCGCCTGGAACGTATCCCTCGACGTCTTTAAGCAATGCGCGCGCGTGCTTCACTTTCTGATCTCCACGGCGCGGGCGTGAGCTGTCAGGCCCTCCGCCGTTGCCAGCTTTATGATGTCTTCGGCGTCCTTTTGCAGCCGCGTCTTCGAATAGGAGACGTAGTTGGTGACTTTGCGGAAATCCTCCGCCGACAACGGCGAAGAAAACCGTGCCCGCCTGCCAGTCGGCAGAATGTGGTTAGGACCGGCGTAGTAATCGGTCACGGCCACGGGTGTCCCGCCTCCTAACATCACGGCGCCCGCGTTTTCAATTCTCTCGAAGACCGCAACCGGTTCCTCGGCTTGGATCGACAAGTGTTCCGGGGCCAGCACGTTGGTCAGGCGGATGGCGCCCTGCAGATCGGGCACCACATAGGCCAGGCCGAACGCATCGAGCGAGGCGCGAATCGTCGCCGCCCGCGACAGGAGCTCCAGCTCTTCCTCGACAACCGCAGCGACCTTTGGCGGCAGATCCGCGGACGGCGTAACCAGGATCGCCACCGAGTCGGGGTTGTGTTCCGCTTGGGCGAGCATCTCCGCGGCAACCTCTCTGGGGTTCGCCTTCGCATCGGCCAGCACCACAACTTCGGAAGGGCCCGCTTCCATGTCGATTGCACATACCGACGACACGAGCCGCTTTGCCAGGGTCACGTAGATGTTCCCCGGCCCGGTGATTTTGGGCACCGCGGGAACCATGCGGGTGCCGTATGCCAGCGCCGCAATGGACTGCGCGCCGCCGACTCGGAACACGCGGGTCGCGCCGGCGATTCTTGCCGCGGCGAGCACCAGCGGATGGATCGTCCCATTGTAAGATGGGGGAGAGACCATGATGATCTCATTAACCCCGGCCACCGATGCCGGCACAATATTCATCAGTACCGACGAAGGGTAAAACGCCGTCGCGCCCGGCACATAGACCCCCACACGCTCCAAGGGCGTGATGCGGCGGCCCAAGACCGTTCCGTCCTTGGAGGTCACTTCCCACGACTGGCGCAATTCCCGCGAATGAAATGCCCGTATATTGTCGAGAGCGCGTTCCAACGCGCCCACCAGGTCACGGTCAACTTCGTCGAAAGCCGCGCCGATCTCCTCAGGCGAAACTTCGAATTCCGAGGGGGCCAGGGTCACGTTGTCGAATCTCCTGGTGAATTCCGCAACGGCCTCATCACCCCGCGCGCGGACTTCCTCAACAATCGCCCGCGTGGAATCGAGTTGTTGGGCGAGATGTTCTTCTCCCCCCGCGGACGCTTCCTCGCCCCGCTCGATCGCCCGGATGACTTTTTCCAGCTCGCTCTCGTTCGTAATCGTTACGGTTCGCATATACCTCTCCCTCTAGTCGGCCCGTAGGAACCGCGCGCTATGCATACAGCAGGGACCGCAGGCCGCCCGCGAGATGGTTTTTCCGGAAAAGACCGGGGCCTTCCTACCGCACGCGCTGGATGTCCGCCCCGAGTGCGCTCAGACGTTCCTCGATACGCTCATAGCCCCGGTCGATATGATACACGCGCGCGACGGCGGTTTCCCCTTTCTCCGCGACCAGGCCGGCAATGACCAAGGCGGCGCTTGCGCGCAAGTCCGACGCCATCACCGGCGCTCCGCTCAAGCTTTTCACGCCGCGCACGATCGCCGCGTTGCCGTCGAGATCGATGTCCGCACCCATGCGGGCGAGTTCGGCTACCTGCATGAAACGATTCTCGAACACCGTCTCTCGGATGACGCTTACGCCTTCGGCCACGCACAGCATGGCCATCGTCTGCGCCTGCAAGTCGGTGGGAAAGCCGGGGAATGGCTGGGTTGTGATGTCGGTGCTCTTGAACCCGTTGGTCGCCCGGGCGCGGATGCGTTCGCCGAGGATCTCGACCTCCGCGCCGGTCTCACGCAGTTTCTTGAGGAAACTCGCGAGATGGTCCGCGCAGGCATTCTGCACCGTCACGTCGCCGTGGGTGGCGACTCCCGCCAGGAGGAACGTCCCTGTTTCGATCCGGTCCGGGATGACCGCGTGCTCCGTTCCCGCCAGGGCGTCCACGCCCACTATAGTGATAAGGTCGGTGCCCGCACCGGAGATCCGTGCCCCCATGTTATTGAGAAACGCCGCCAAATCCACAATTTCAGGTTCGCGCGCGACGTTGCTGAGCCTGGTCACGCCTTGGGCGCGGCAAGCGGCCATGAGAAGGTTTTCGGTGGCTCCGACGCTCGGGTAGTCCAGCGCGAAGTCGGCTCCTTTCAAGCGTCCTTGCGCGACGACATAGCCTTCTTCGATCGTTATGGAGGCCCCGAGAGCCTCGAGGCCGGCGAGATGGATATCGACGGGCCGTGTCCCGATTGCACATCCGCCCGGCAGCGATACCCGCGCCTTCCCGAAGCGGCCCAACAGAGGTCCCAGCACGAAGAACGAAGCCCGCATCTTCCGCACGAGGTCATACGGCGCCTCCTGGGTCCCCACCACAGAGGCATCCAGGTTCATCGAGCGGCCCGTGAAATCAATCCGCATGCCCATGCCTGACAGAATCTTGTCCATGGTGAAAATGTCATGAAGGCAGGGGACGTTATGGAGGAGGCACGGTTCCTCGGAAAGCAGTGCCGCCGCCATTAGCGGCAGCGCCGCGTTTTTCGCGCCGCGCACATACACGGTGCCGTGAAGCGGGCGGCCGCCCCGAATCAAGATCTTGTCCATACCGGTGGCTCTGCTCCGTTACCCGGGGGAGGGGAACCCTGCCTCGAAAAAAACAGGCCCAAAGCCCCGGGAGGCTCTGGGCCGCAACACCAGTCTTCTGAAGGTCTCTACTGATTGGCGGCCGGGGGCGATGCCTCCCCGGCGTCGCCTGCGGGCGTCTCTGCGGTAGATTGATCCGCAACGGGCGCCGGAGGTTCCACGGTCACGGTCTGTGGCGCGGGCTGCTCGGGCGCCGCTTCCTCGACGGTAACCGAGGGAACCGCTCCAGCTCCTTCGTTCGCCGGAGCCACCGGGACCACGCCGGCTGCTTCGCCCTCAGCAGCTGCCGGGGCCGCGCCGATACCACCCTCGTCGTAACCGCTCATGTCGACGGTCTCTGTTTCGACCAATTCTGGGGCCTGACCCTTCGAGATTCGCCCCGAAAGAAGCGACATTCCCATGGCGAGCAGGAGGAACATGCCTGCCATGACGTAGGTCAGCTTTACGGGCAGGCTCTTGCTCATGCGGGGCCCGAACACCGTGTCCGCCCCGCCGCCGCCGAGGCCAAACGCACCCGCGAAGCCCACGCCTTTGCCCTTCTGAACCAGAACGACGAAGATCAATCCCAGGCATGCGGGAACGTACAGAATCACGCAAACCCACCACAACCAATCAAAGAGTGAACCTAACATCCGCCTCGATGTCCTATCGGGCCGCCCGTTTTCGTTTCGGCCGCGCCGGGCCGGATTGCGGGTCGTCCCATGATGATGCCTTGCCCTGCTACAGGGATTTCTTCACGATCTCCGCAAAAACGTCCGCTTTTAACGATGCCCCGCCGACCAGCGAACCATCGACATTCGGTTTCGCCATCAACGAAGCCACATTGTCCGGCTTCACGCTGCCGCCGTATTGTATTCGTACCTTGTCGGCAACCGCTTCGCCAAACTGGTCTTGGACGAGGCCACGCACGAATGCATGGGCCTCCTCAGCCTGTTCCGGCGTGGCGGTAACGCCGGTGCCGATGGCCCACACCGGTTCGTAGGCAATGGAGGTGTTGTCGAAATCGGCCTGCGACAACCCCATCAGACCGTTGGTGACCTGCCGTACCAGCACATCGTTCATCTTGCCGCCTTCGCGCTCCTCGAGGGTCTCGCCAATGCAGAACATGACCTTCAACCCGGTTGCCAGCGCGAAACGCAGCTTTTCGTTGAGAAACTCGTCGGATTCGTTAAAAAACTGCCGCCGTTCGCTGTGACCGATAATGGTCCAGGTGCAGCCGGCATCCTTCAGCATCTGCGGCGAAATCTCGCCCGTATACGCGCCGCTTTCTTTCAGATAGCAGTTCTGCGCGCCGAGCTGAATGTTGCTTCCTTTCAACGCCTGCGCAACGGGGTAAAGGGCTGTGAATACTGGGCATACAACGATGTCCGCAGCTTCGATGCCTTCCACAAGCGGTTTCAGCGCGTTCACCAGTTCCAGCGATTCGCCTACCAGCTTGTTCATTTTCCAGTTGCCCGCGACAAGTGGTTTTCTCACAACTCACCCTTCCTTTATCCGTCAAGTCGGCCGGCTTGTCCCACAAATCCCAAAGCCGGTAAAACAGCCTAGCATAATGCCTTGCCGCGAAGCAAACACCGCCTCACCCTGACCTCTGCCCAAGGGAAGAGTCAGACGCCTCACACGGGTCAGACAGGCTGGACGGTTCGTGAACCGTATGGTTGAATCCTATTCGTTTCGGAAACCAGAACCAGTGCGTGGCCGTCAGCGAGGGCCAGCCCGGTATAGTGGCGGCACCTGCCCCTCAACGTGAACTGGGGATTACTGAACGGACTCCGTATCTTCTGGATTTCCGGCGTGCCTGTCCAGGTTCCGGGTGACTATTTCGCGACGCCGAGATTTGTGGAGCGCATAGCCCGTTTGTCGCGCGCTCCCATGGCGACCAGACTGGCGAAATAACTCATGAACCAATAACGAAAATCATCGATCAGCGAGTAAAACAATGGAACCACAAAGAGGGTCAGGAACGTGCCCATGGTCAGTCCGCCGATGAGGGCTTTGCCAAGGCTGTGGAAGGCCACTTCACTCCCCATGCTGCCGCCCATGGCCAGCGGCACGCATCCAAGTATGGTAGTCAGCGCGGTCATCATGACCGGACGAAACCGATCCCGTCCTCCCTGAAGGATCGCTTGCATTCGTTCGGTTCCTTGCCCGCGCATCTGGTTGATATGATCAACGATCACAATGCCGTTGTTTACAATTACGCCGACCATCAGGAACATGCCGATATAGGCTATCGTGTCCATCGAGGTCCGGGTGAGGAACATCGTCCACCATACCCCGAGAAAGGCCACCGGTATCGTAGTCAATATTGACAGGGGCAGAACAAACGATTCGAACAACGCCCCCATGACAATGTAGATCATGACGATTGCGAGCATAATCCCGGTGATAAAATTTGCCCGGTCCTGCGCCAGCTCGACCAGCTCGTCGCCCAGTTCGATCGAATATCCGCGAGGCAACGGAAACCTCCCCACCAGCTCCTCCAGGTTCTTTTTGATCTCGGCCAGGTTTTCCCCGCTCACGTTGGCGGTAATCGTAGTGACGTTCTTCGCATTGATGCGCTGAATCTGTTTGGGGCTGTGCGCCTTCTCGAACCGCACGATCCGGTTGAGCGGCACGAGTTCGCCGCTGACCGTCAGCAGGGCGACGTTGTCGAGGCTGGTCTTTCGTTTCCGATCTTCCTCGCGGAACTGTGCCCAGACGGCGATCTCGCGCCCCTCGCGTTTCATGTACGGCAGCCGCGTGCCCCGGAGCGCAAAGTCCACGGTTCGCGCCACAATCAGCGGATTGATGCCAAATCGTTTTGCCAGCGTCTCATCGATGCTTATCTGCATTTCCTGGCGGTCGATCTCCGCATCGGTCTGCACTTCACTCACGTTGGGGATCATCGCCATAAGGGTGCTGAAATGCTTTGCCTTCTCGGCCAGGATTGCGGCGTTGTCGCCCCGCATGCGGACCCTGACCATGCGCGTAGCCCCCTCGGACTGCGCAATCGAGAATCCCAATTCGGTTCCGGGTAAACGGGTGCCGGTTTCCGGCGACGAGAACCGTTGCCACAGAATGTCCAGGACCTGTTCCGTGGTATAAGGGGGTTCCTTGCCGCCCGGGTATTGGTCTGCGTCGTAGAGAAAACAGCTTATCTCGCCGCCTTCGGGGCCGTAATTCACGAACACGTTTTCGACGCCCAGCTCATCGCGCTGCTGGTTGATGGATGCGAGCAGCTGGTCCATGACTCCTTTGGCCATTTCCATGTCGAAGTTCTGATCGAACTCTACGTCAATACGCACCTCGCGCGTGTCAATCTCGGGCATGCCCTGCATGCCCACGTACCTGAACGGAATCGCGAAGGTTAGGGCGCCGAAAGCCAGTATCAACAATACCGACGCCAGGCGCCAGCGCATCACCCAGTGAAGGGCGGCGACATAGCCGTTGATTGTGCTTTTCAGGGGGTGCAACCGTGCCACGCGTCGAACCAGCCGGATGAACCACTTCCCGAAAAGGCGTTCGGCCAGCGCAATAATCCGGTGGAGAAGGGGATGTTCCGACAGATTCGACAGCTCGTTCATATGGCTGGCCGCCAGCGGTATTATCGTCAAGGCAATCACGAGACTTGCCACAAGCGACACCGTGATGGGCAATGAGAACTGGCGCATGTGCTGTCCCATCTCGCCGCTTTCCATGAACAGGAGCGACACAAAGACGACGATGGTGGTCAGCGTGGACGCCGTAATAGCCATCCCCACCTCCGATGCTCCGCGCCGCGCACTCTCAACCGCCCCCAGTCCCAACTGCCGATACCGGTAAATGTTCTCGATCACCACGATCGCGTTGTCTACCAGCATCCCCAGGGCGATGATCAGCGAGCACATGGTTACGATGTTCAGCGTCATCCCGATGAAGTACATGACCACCAGACCCACCACTACTGACGAGGGGATAGCCAGTGCCACGACCAGCGTGGGACGGATGCGCAGAAGAAACAAAAACAGCACGACAACCGCTAAAAGACCGCCCGATTTCCCGGCCTTGATAAGGTTGTTCAAGGATTGCCGGATGAGTTCTCCTTGGTCGAAGAACACGTAAACGTCCAGATCTTTGAAATCCGGTTCCGTTCGTGCTTTTTCGAGGGCTTCATGCACGCGCTTGCATGTCGCGATGGCATTTGCCTCGGCTTCCTTGCGAATCATCAGGAACGCCCCGCCCTTGCCATCGATCGTGAACTCTCGCTGGAACTCCCGCGCCTCGAATCCCACATTCGCCACGTCTTTGACGCGCAGCCCTTCCGGGTTGATCATCACATCCGCGATTTCGTCCGGATGTGTGAATTCTCCCAACGCTCTCACGTAATACTTCGTCGGCCCTTCTTTCATTTCGCCGACCGCGAGATTCAGGCTGCTTCGTTGAAGATGGGCTACGACCTCGTATAGGGCCATCCGGTGCGCCCGAAGCGCCTCTTGGTCGAATTCGATCAGTACTTCCTGCTCGGGTTTGGTGAACACCTGCACTTCGGCGACGCCGTTCACGCGAAGAAGCCGCGGCTGGAGGACTGTCCGAACGCGGTGAGCCAACTCTTCATCGTTCTTCGCCCTTCCCAACCCTATCAGCAGGATAGGCAGGGATTGAGAGCTGAAGCGGAACAGATACATGTCATCGACGCCGGAGGGGAGCTTGAGGCGAAGGCGCTCCATGCGGTCCCGCACCTCCGCTGTTGCCAGCGACATCTGGGTGTCCGATTCGAACAACAGACGGATATTGCATCCTTCGCTGTCCGACGTGCTGGCGATGCGTTTAAGGTTTGAGACCGTGCGGAATTCTCCTTCCGCGGGAATGGCGATCTCCGCCTCGACCTGTTCCGGCGTCGAGTTGGGGTAGGGAATGCTGCAGCTCATCATGGGGAAGTCCATCCGATGGATGAATTCAAGCGGGATCTTCGTCCATGCAATCACGCCGAGACCAAGCACCGTAATCAGGATCATCGTTGCCGTAATCGGCTTCTGGAGAGCTATGCCGGTCAGGTCGGACTTCATGTTTTGTCCCGGCCGCCGAACAGGTAATACGCCATCGGAATGATCACGAGCGTGAGCAGCGTCGCGGAGGACAGCCCCGCCATCACCGTAATGGCCAGGGGCCGCCGCATCTCGGCGCCTTCGCCGCTAGACAATGCCATGGGGATCAAGCCTAGAACGGTCGTCAAGGTCGTCATTAGAATCGGACGCAGCCGAACTGTTCCTGCGTGCACAACGGCCTCGCGCTTCGTCATTCCCCGCGCGCGCAATTGGTTGACGTAATCGACGAGCACTATGGCGTTGTTGACCACGATGCCCGCCAGAATGATCCCGCCGATGAACACCATGATGCTGATGTTGATGTTCATAATGACGAGCGCGTATACGACGCCTATGAACGCCAGCGGCACAGAGAACAGGACCAGGAACGGGTGCAAGATGGACTCAAACTGGCAGGCCATCACCACGTATACGAGGAAGATGGCGAGCAACAAGGCGAATTGCAGGCTCTGGTAGGATGTCGCCAATTCGCGGTTCTGTCCACCGAGGGTCCAATCAAAATCCTCTGGCATCTGGATTTGCCCGACCCGGGCCTCGATATCCCGCGACACGGCGCCCAAGTCGCGGCCCTCAACATTCGCCGTGACCAGTGCAACGCGCCGTTGATCGATTCGCCGAATCTCGCTCGGCCCTTCTTTGACTTCGATGTTGGCGACGGTTTCGAGCGGAATCGGCGGCGTTCCCTCGATCACCGATACCTGCCGCAGGTCGCGCAGGCTGTTGAGGCGTTCCCGGTTTGTGCGCACCCGGATGTCGACCTTTTCGCCCGCGCGGTTGAACTCGGTGGGGGCGTCGCCCTGCACCTCGTTGCGCAGACGCAACGCCACCATGTCCGGCGTAAGACCCTTTGCCGCCAATAGCTCACGGTCCAACCCGATGATCACTTCCGGGTAACCCCGTTTCATGTTCAGTTCCGCATCCTTCAGTCCCGGTACGTCCTCGATACTGGCAAGGATGGTCTGTCCCACCTCGCGCAACTTGTCTATGTCATCCCCCTGAATCTGAAGCTCGACGGCATACTTGAAACTGAACAGCGCCGGCAATGTGAACGTGATATTGGCGCCCGTCCGCGCGACGAGCTCGCGCCGTATCTGCTCGATGATCGCGTCCTGGTACTGCGCGTTTTCTTCGGGGTCTTTGAGGGTTACCGTGAACTCGGCAACGTTCTCGCCGCGTTCGCTTTCCGCCTTTGTTTTTTCCGAGCCGACTTCCACGCCTACCGTGTCAACGATTGGAAAGCTCCGAACGATCTTTTCCAGCTCGATTGCCTGCCGCTCGGTCTGTTCGAGCCGGGTTCCTGGGGGGGCCTCCATGCGGATGCCGAACTCCCCCTGTTTCAGCGGCGGGATCAACTCCGTGCCCAGCTTCGGTATCAGCCACCCCGCATGCACGGACAATACGAGGGCCAGGATAAGCACCAGCGCGCTGAAACGCAGGCTTGACCGCAACATCACTCTGTATGTGTCTCTGAACGCGTTGAAGGCGATTTCAAAAAGCCAAAACGGGACCCACACAGCAATGCGAACAATCCGGCTCACTATCCAGTAGACAGCAACAAGCAGCACGGAGATCGGGAAGAGCACGGCGATAAAGGCGATAGAAATGCCCTTGAGCAACACGCGCACGGCAAACAGCACCGCCAGAAAAGGCGCAAACAATACCGTCCCGACGGCCGACGCCAGACCTTGTAAAACGCCCTTGCGGAAGCCCTTGTTCAACAAAGTGGCCAGCGGCTTGAAATCCTGGCGAAAAGCTCCCGTGAGCCATGTTCTCATGTAGCGGCCACTTCGCGGAACGGCCCCCAGAAAAGAGCCTACGACCCCGCGCCCGGACTCTCTGCCTTCGTGATACGCCCTCAGCAGCCATACGACATCGCGGTCGGCGAGGAGCGACATTGGCGGCCGCGAGGCGATCATAGGATTGAAGTACAATGCCACTGCCAACGATGCCAACAGCGAGAATGTCACCGTCAATGCCAAGTCTCCAAAGAGCTGGCCGGCGATCCCCTCGACGAAAGCGAGCGGAAAGAACACGGCGACCGTCGTCAGCGTGGAAGACGTGACGGCGCCGGCCACCTCATTGGTGCCCCGGTTCGCCGCTTCGGTCGCGCCGTCGCCTTCTTCCGTGCAACGGAAGATGCTCTCCAACACCACGATCGAGTTGTCGACCAGCATGCCCACGCCGAGGGCCAGGCCGCCCAGCGACATAATGTTGAGCGATACTTCCCGCATGTACATGGGTACGAACGTGGCGATAATCGAAATCGGGATCGAAATGCCTATGATGAGGGTGCTCTTCAGCTCTTTGAGGAAAAAGGCAAGGATGATAAGTGCCAGGATACCGCCCATGATGGCCGTGTCCTGGACTTCCTCAATCGAGGCCACGATGAACCGCGATTGATCGCTCACCATCACGAATTCGCTCTGCCCCGGGTCTGGAAGCCGCGATAGCAGCGTCTTGCGAAGATCCTGGCTGCGCCGCTTTTCCTCATCTTCGACGCCGGCGTTCCGCAGCTTCTGAACCCGGTCGGCGGCCATCTCCCAGAAGCTGAGTTTGCGCTCAAATCCGAAAAGGTCTTTGAGCTTATTGCACACTTGGACGGTGTTGGCGTCGCCCCACTTGTAGATCTCGAGTTCCACGGCCTCCCCGCCGTTCAGACGCACGACCGTATCACGGTCTTTCTGCCCCTGAACAACGTCGGCTACCTGCCACAACTGGATGGGGACGCCGGCGGGCGTCACGATCAGCGTTTCGCGGATCTCGGATACCGATTTGTACTCGTTGACCGTGCGGACCAGGTACTCTGTTTTGCCCTCTTTGAGTCTGCCGCCGGAGAGATTGATGTTTTGCTGCGCAAGGCCGCTGCTGACGGTGTCAAGGTTCAGGCCCAGGTTCTTGAGCTTCTGGGCATCTACCAGAACCTGGATCTCTTCCTCGCGGCCTCCTTTTACCAGCACCTGGGCGATCCCAAGTTCCCCTTCGAGGTCGCTCTTGATATGGCGTTCAGCGGATTCGCGAATCTGAGTGAGACGCTCCTGTTGTCTCGCCAGATCTTGCGACGTATCCACGATCGCCACCCGCATGACCGGGTCCAGCGTCGGGTCGTAGCGTAGAATCACCGGATTCTGGGTGACCTCCTCCGGGGGCTCGAACAGGTCCAGACGGTCTCGGACGTCCTGCTGAGCCGTGTTCATATCGGTGTCCCATGTGAATTCCAATATGATCTCGGACAGGCCCGGCGACGAGACGCTGCTGATCTGCACCATCCCCGGGACAATGGCGAGCGTCTCCTCGAGCGGCCGCGTCAAAAGCTTTTCCACGTCCTCGGGGGCGGCCCCCTCGTATTCCGTGCGCACGGTGAGCGTGGGATAGGAAATGTTCGGCATCAGGCTGATGGACAGCCCTTGATAGGATTTCCACCCGAATACCACCAGCGTCAGGAATACCATCGCGGTGGTGACGGGCCGGCGGATTGCCAAGCGGTACTGCTCTTTCGGGGAGGGCTGCGTTTCGCTCATACTTATGTTTGACGCTTCCTAAGGTGCCGGCGCACTTTCATGCGCACAATGGGTGCCGGCCAGCCGGGTTCGAGAATCTGGAGATGCGCCATTTACCTGAGGCGGTCTATGCCGTGGTGACCGCCCCGCTGGCCGCTCTCCTTGTTTATCTTGGCCTCCTCGGCTGCCTTCAGCGCTTCCTCAGCGCTCAAACCTGCGCTCTTTGCCAGTTCTTTCTCGGCTGTGGTGATGCTAATCCGGGTTCCGGGCTTCAGGGTCTGCTGGCCCAGGGTTATTACTAGATCGCTCTCACTCAGCCCCGCTACGATTTCCGATTCGTCGCTATCCTCGAGCCCGACCTCGACTTCCACGCGTTCCGCAATCCAGTGCTGTCCGCTTGTTGCATTCGGAGGTTCCGAGGTGCTGCCCTGGCCGTTGGCGGCGTTGTCCGCATCCGTGTTTTCTGGCGGGTCGTCTTGGCCGGCCTCTTGGAGGCCGTCTCCGGCCGGTGCGGGGCGCGCTTCTTCCGCCGACGCTTCTCCTGGCTCTTGACTGCGCGCCAGAAACACGTAGGTGCGCGCATTTTCCTCGATCACGGCGTCCTTGGGGACAAGCAGCACACTCTCGTGGGTCTCCATCACGAGGCGCACGCGAGCAAAGGCCGCTTCCCGGAGCCGTTCCTGGGTCGCCTTATCAAGACTCATCACGACCTTTATTGTGCCGCTCGTCGGGTCTACGCTCGGATTGATGCGGGCAATGCGCGCCTCGAACTCTTCACCAGCGATAGCGTCCACGGTGAATTTGGCGATCTGCCCTTCCCTCAGCTGCATGAGGTTTTTCTCAGGCGGACTGATCACAAGCTGATAGGAGGAGGGGTCCACCAGGGAAAACGCGGGCGTCCCGGCTGAAACCAACATGCCGGCCTGAATGTGCCGGTGCGTCACCACGCCGCTTATGGGCGCGCGGATAGTGAGATTTGCGAGCTGGAGCTCCTGGATGCGTCGCGTAGCCACGGCATTGTCGTATGCGAACTGAGCAGCGTCCCTGTCCTGTTCCGCCAGTATGCCGGCCTCAAAGGCCTGTTTCGCTCTTCCGCAAGCCGTTTTGCGCTCGCTTTCCGTCACCATCGCCTGGTTCAAGGCAGCCCGGGCTTCGTCCTTGTCGAGTTCCGCGAGCACATCGCCTTCGTTCACCTTGTCGCCTTCGTCGGCAAAAACGGCCACGCAATTTCCCATGCCTTCCGCGGTGACATCCACGCGATTCTCGGCCTCGATGCGCGTCGTGGTCTCGAAATAGGCGGAAATATCGCCCCGTGTGGGGGTTTTCACCTCGACAGGAATGACAATCTCCTCGACCGTAAATTGCGCCGCCGCCTGCGCGGCGCTGGCAGCCGCAGTCCCCGTGGCCGAGCCGCTACATCCGGCCGTCACGGCCAGTGCCGCGGCTAAACCCAAAATCGCCAAATATTTGTGCATTACACCTCCAGGCAAGCCGGGAATCTCCGGACGTAATACAAAACATGCTCGAAAACTGGCGCATGGTATAGGGTTTCGTTCGCAAGGTCAATTCTTCCTTGCCCTATATGCACTCCACCCACTTTGCTGGAATCACGTTGTTTAGACCTTGCCAGCCGGAAGAAGGTTTCATCGTCCGCGCGCGCCGCCGGGGCCCGGCGGCTTGTCAACGGGCAACGCGAAGGCAGGATGCGCTAACCAACGCTGCTGCAGTGTGTTGGCTCGCTTCTTCGCCTGGGGGTCAACTTGCCGCGCAGTGGGCACAGAGGAGGGGAAAATGCGGAAGGGTCCTGCCTGTTCGTGGTACCATAGCGTTGCCGCCCGCTTCCGGCGAATCCGGGGGGGCAATCACGGATACCCAAACCATGAGCAACGATTACCGGTACGTCTTTGGTCCCATCATATCCCGGCGCATCGGGCGCAGCCTTGGCGTCGATGTGCTGCCGCCCAAGACGTGCACCTATGACTGCATCTATTGCCAATTGGGACGCACGACTCACAAAACTGTTGAGCGCGGGGAATTCGTTTCTCTTGAAGAAGTCTTGGGCGAACTCCGGCGGAAACTAGATGAGGAGCCCCACGTCGATTACGTGACGCTCGTGGGCTCGGGAGAACCGACGCTTTACAGCCGTCTGGGCGATTTGATCGCTGGCGTAAAGGCCATGACCGGCGTGCCCGTTGCGGTCATCACCAACGGCTCGCTTTTCTGGCAACCCGCGGTTCGCGCCGAATTGCTTCGGGCTGACCTTGTGATCCCGTCCCTGGATGCCGGCGACGATGCCATGTTTCGGGAGGTGAACCGCCCGGACAGCGCGATCGGTTTCGAGCAGATGGTCGAGGGACTGGCCGCCTTCCGGAACGAGTTTGCCGGACAGCTCTGGCTCGAGGTGCTTCTTCTGGCCGGCGTGACCGATGACCAAGTCGCCCGGATCAAGGCGTTGGCAGACAGAATCCGGCCGGACCGCATTCAGCTGAATACCGCGGTGCGCCCGCCCACATTTTCGACGGCACGGCCCTTGACCGCGGAAGCGTTGGACCGCATCGCCGCCATGCTGGGCGAGGGCGCCGAGGTTGTGGCCGATGTCGGCCCTGCAGCTGACGCCGCGACGCGGACAGTCTCGTCTGAAGAGGTTTTGAACATGCTCCGGCGTCATCCTGCCTCCGTCAGTGAAACCGCGGTAAATCTTTCGATTACGGAGCAAAACGCCCGGGAGTGCATCGAAGCCCTGCTGGACTCGGGCGAAATCGAGGAACACCGGCTCGAGAAAGGAACGTACTATCGCGCGCGCAACGAATAAACCGTATGAGGAGCCGGATGTCGATGCCAGGTTAGCTTGCAGGGCCATCGTTGGGGATGGGGGACGCGCCGCGCGGGGCGCTAAAGACATGCGGGACCGGAGCATGGGCTCGTTGACCGCCGCCGAAACGTGTACAAGGAATGCACATGGACGATAAGGCCAGAGTCGTCTTTCAACCTTATGGGAAGAGCGTGCGGGTGCCCGTGGGCGCCACCGTGCGTGAGGCAGCCTCGCTTGCGGGAATTCCTCTCGAATACCCGTGCGGCGGACAGGGTACCTGCGGTAAGTGCCGGGTGAGGGTGGCAGGGGCAGACAGTAAGCCGGGTCCCGCCGACGAGACCTTTTTCTCGAAACAAGAACTGAGTGCAGGCTTCCGCCTGGCCTGCCAGACTCGTCTTCACGCGGATGTCAACATCGAGATTCCTGAATCCGGTCTGCCGTCAGGCAAGAACCAGATCCTGGCGGGGCGCGCGGCTTCTCCGTCTGCCGCTGCCGATCCGCCTGTACGCGCGGTGTTCGTGAATATGTCAATGCCCACATTGACGGACGATCGTCCCGATGCGGAACGCCTTCTCGACGCTGCTCATGCGGATTCCGTCGAACCGGCGCTTCTTTACGAACTGCCCTCGCTGGTGCGGGACCATGATTTTCGGGGTACGGCGATCGTGGCTTCCGGACGCCTGATAGATTTCGTTGGAGGACCGGAAGATGCTGCGTGCCTTGCTGCGGCATTCGATATCGGCACCACCACCCTGGTGGGCGAACTCCTCGATTTGCGGACCGGTGCGATACGGGGTTTCGCGTCGCGTATGAACCCTCAAACCGTTTTCGGGGACGATGTGCTGTCGCGTATCACGCATGCATCCCGAAGCCGCGAGGCCTTGCGCGAGGTGCACGACACTGTCTTGATTGCGGTCAATGAGATGGTGTCCGAAATGGCGGCGCAAGCCGGGCTTGGAACACAGAGCATCTACGAGGTCGCGGTTTCGGGCAATACGACCATGGAACATCTTTTTGCGGGGCTGAACCCGCATGCGCTGGGCGTGGTTCCCTTTGTGCCTGTGGCGCGGCGTGGCCTGACCCTCGAGCCCGGACAGGTTGGCATCGATATGAACCCCAATGGCCGCGTATATGTTCTGCCGGTTATCGGGGGGTTCGTCGGCGGAGACACGGTGGCGGGCATCGCCGCAACCGGTCTTGAAGAGGCCGAGCGCCCATCCCTTCTCATAGACATCGGCACCAATGGCGAACTCGCGCTTGTCCACAACGGCAAGCTGACCGCGACATCATGCGCAGCGGGCCCCGCGTTCGAGGGGGCCCGGATCTCGTGCGGCATGCGCGCGGCCGCGGGCGCCATCGAAGCCGTGGTCTTCAAGGAAGACGTCCGGGTCTCCACCATCGGCGGCGGAGCCCCTATGGGGCTATGCGGTTCCGGTCTCATCGACTTGGCGGCGGAACTCCTGCGCAAAGGCATTCTTCTTAGCCAGGGTTTGTTTGTGACGCCCGGCGCTCTGCCCGATAGCCTCCCGCCGGCCTTGCGGAAGCGCGTGGTCGAAGAAGAGGCTGGTACCGCCTTTCTGTTCGCCCGGGCCGAGGAAACGCTCTCGGGGCGGCCGCTTCTACTCACCCAGCGCGACGTGCGGGAATTGCAGCTTGCCACGGGTGCTATCCGCGCGGGTATTTCCATCCTGTTGAAGCGGGCGAACCTCGAACCTGCGCAGCTGGACCGCGTCTACGTTGCCGGGGGGTTTGGGAATTACATTCGACTTGTCAATGCGCAGCGCATTGGCTTGTTGCCGGAAACACTCGGCCAGGACCAATTCAGTTTCGTGGGCAACACATCGCTCGAAGGGGCCCGCGCCGCCGCCTTCTCTCTGGGCGCCCGCGCAAGAGCAGAGGCCATCTCGCGTGCGACCGCCCATTTCGATTTGTCGTGTGACGCGGAATTCCAAACCGAATTCGCGATGGCCATGTTCTTTCCGGAGGAGGCGGATGAAAACGCCGTTTGATACTACGAAGAGGTCCGGCCGCGGTGATTCGTGCGGCCACTTTGGCGACGGGCGTTAATATATGCGATTATTGGACATAGGGCACAGCGAGCGTGTTGTACGTCCGCGCGTTTCATGAAAGTCCAAATCCATGCATGGTCTGTTTAGCACATTGATGGAGAGTTCCTGCGACGCTGTACTTGTCGTGGATGCCGCGACGGGCACTGTTGTGGACTGCAACGCCTCCGCATGCCGCCTCCTGGACACCACGTCCGGCCAGCTCATCGGTGCACATCACACAACCTTTTATCCCCAGGAACTGCGGGCGGAGTACGCCTGGGACTTTGAGCAGGTCGCTTCCGGCGCAACCGCGTCCACCGTGGAAAGGCAGCTTCTGCTCCGCAACGGCGAAACGGTATGGGTCGAGGCCAGCGGCTGCGTTTCTGAG